>NZ_JBLRDT010000002.1:0-61661 GCF_057512245.1 Gryllotalpicola sp. CP2-P1 | reverse complement strand
GCGAGCTCGGAGCGTCGGGGCGCGACCAGGTGGCCGTTCTGCTGCAGCCGCACCCCGGCAGCGAGCCGCGGCCGCTCGGACGGGGCGCCTCGGGCGGGGAGCTCTCGCGCGTGATGCTCGCGATCGAGGTCGTGCTCGCCGGCACCGACCCCGTGCCGACCTTCGTCTTCGACGAGGTGGACGCCGGCGTCGGGGGAGCGGCCGCCATCGAGATCGGCCGCCGGTTGGCGCAGCTCGCCGAGCGCTCGCAGGTGCTCGTCGTCACCCACCTCGCGCAGGTCGCGGCGTTCGCCACCAATCACCTGAGCGTCGTCAAGGACACCAGCGGGGCCGTGACCGAGAGCAGCGTGCGTCAGCTGGAGGGGGCCGAGCGCGAGGCGGAGATGGCGCGGCTGCTGTCGGGACTCGCGGATTCCGAGAGCGGTGTGGCGCACGCGCGCGAGCTGCTGGAGCTCGCGCGGGGGTGACGGGGCCTTTGGAGGAAAGGGTCTCGATACGCCGCGCCCTTCGGGCGCGGCTACTCGACCATCGGGGCGGCGGTGGGCGCGGCTACTCGACCATCGGGGTGGGTGAGATAGCATAGAAGCCCGTGGTGGATTCTTCTGACGCGGGCATTTCAAACTCAAACGGCACTACCAAGCACATCTTCGTGACGGGTGGTGTCGTTTCTTCTTTGGGCAAGGGCCTCACCGCCGCGAGCCTCGGCAATCTGCTGACGTCGCGCGGCCTGCACGTCGTGATGCAGAAGCTCGACCCGTACCTCAACGTCGACCCGGGAACGATGAATCCGTTCCAGCACGGCGAGGTGTTCGTCACCGACGACGGCGCAGAGACCGACCTCGACATCGGCCACTACGAGCGCTTCCTCGACGTGAACCTGTCTCAGGCGGCGAACGTGACGACCGGCCAGATCTACTCGCAGGTGATCGCCAAGGAGCGCCGCGGCGAGTACCTCGGCGACACCGTGCAGGTCATTCCGCACATCTCGGACGAGATCAAGCGCCGCATGCGCCTGCAGGCCCACGCCGACCCGCAGCCCGACGTCATCATCACCGAGGTCGGCGGCACCGTCGGCGACATCGAGTCGCAGCCGTTCATCGAGGCGGCGCGCCAGATCCGCCACGAGCTCGGGCGCAAGAACGTGTTCTTCGTGCACGTCTCGCTCGTGCCGTTCATGAACGCCTCCGGCGAGCAGAAGACCAAGCCGACGCAGCACTCCGTCGCGATGCTGCGCTCCATGGGCATCCAGCCCGACGCTCTGGTGCTGCGCAGCGACCGCCCGGTCTCCGATTCCAACAAGAAGAAGATCGCGCTCATGTGCGACGTCGACGAGGACGCCGTCATCAACACGGTCGACCTGCCGAGCATCTACGACATTCCGGTCACGCTGCATGCGCAGGGGCTCGACGCCTATGTGATTGAGCAGCTCGGGCTCGACAAGGCCGGCGAGGCCGACCGCAGCAGCTGGAACGAGCTGCTGAAGGTCGTGCACGAGCCGCGCAAGGAGGTCACGGTCGCGCTGGTCGGCAAGTACATCGACCTGCCGGATGCCTACCTGTCGGTCTCGGAGGCGCTGAAGGCCGGCGGCTTCGCGCACCACGCCAAGGTGAACCTGCGCTGGGTCGCCTCGGACACATGCGAGACGCCCGAGGGTGCCGCGAAGGCGCTCGCCGACGTCGACGGCATCTGCGTGCCGGGCGGCTTCGGGATCCGCGGCATCGAGGGGAAGCTCGGCGCGCTGCGGTTCGCGCGCGAAAACGGCATTCCGACCCTCGGCCTCTGCCTCGGCCTGCAGTGCATGGTCATCGAGTACGCCCGCAACGTCGCCGGTCTGCCCGGCGCGTCCTCGAGCGAGTTCGACCCGGAGACCGAGTTCCCCGTGATCGCGACCATGGCCGAGCAGGTCGACATCATCGCCGGCGGCGACCTCGGCGGCACGATGCGGCTCGGCCTCTACCCGGCGAAGCTCGCCGCGGGCTCGATCGTCGCCGAGATGTACGGCGCGCCCGAGGCCTCTGAGCGCCACCGCCACCGCTACGAGGTGAACAACCAGTACCGCCAGCAGATCGCCGACGCGGGCCTGTGGTTCTCGGGCACCTCGCCCGACGACCACCTCGTCGAGTACGTCGAGCTGCCGCGCGACGTCCACCCGTTCTATGTCGCGACTCAGGCGCACCCCGAGCTGCGCAGCCGCCCGAACCGTGCGAACCCGATGTTCCGCGGGCTCATCGGCGCCGCGCTCGAGCGCCAGGAGTCGACCCGCCTGTTCCCCGTCGAGGAGCAGGAGGGCGAGAACGTTGCCTGAGCAGGTGCCGCACGAGTCGGCGGATCGCACGCCGATCGCCGACGAGCCGCTCAGCGTCGACGTCACGGAGTCCCGGGTCGGCTTCCACGGCAGGGTCTGGGATGTCCGCACCGAGACCTTCGCGTATAACGATGCGACCCTCACGCGGGACTTCGTCGATCACACCGGCGCTGTGGCGATCGTCGCGCTCGACGATCAGGGACGGATGCTGCTGATCAAGCAATACCGCCACCCGATCCGCCACCGCGACTGGGAGATCCCGGCGGGGCTGCTCGATGTCGCAGGGGAGGACCCCCTCGCTGCGGCGCAGCGCGAGCTCGCCGAGGAGGCCGACCTGTTCGCCGCCGAGTGGAACGTGCTCGCGGAGTTCGTGAACTCCCCGGGCGGCAGCAACGAGGCGCTGCGGGTCTACCTCGCGCGCGGCATCTCGGCGACGGGCGCGCCGTTCGAGCGAACCGCCGAAGAGGCCGACATCGAGGTGCGCTGGGTGGACCTCGACGAGGTCGTCGACGCGGTGCTGGCACGGCGGGTGCAGAACGTCTCTCTCGTCATCGGCGCGCTCGCCGCCCGCGCGGCGCGCGAGCGCGGATGGGCGAGCCTCGGCTCGCCGGAGGAGCCGTGGACCAGGAATCCGCAGGCGCTCTGACGCGCGACGTCACGGCGTACCTGCGGTACGCCGGCCTCGAGCGGCGCCTGGCGAAGAACACCATCGCCTCGTACCGGCGCGATCTCGCCACGTACACCGAGTGGCTCGCCGATCGGGGCATCGCCTCGCTTGACCAGGTGACGCCTGCGACGCTGAGCTCGTACGCGAAGTTCCTGGGGGAGCGCGAGGAGCCGCTGGCCCCGGCATCGGTGTCGCGCATGCTGGGCACCGTGCGCAACCTGCACCGCTTTCTCGCGGTCGAGGGCAGAACGCAGGCGGATGCCGCGCGCGAGCTGCGCACGCCGAAGAAGCCCATGCGGCTGCCGAAGGCGATCCCGCAGGCCGACGTCACCGCTCTGATCGAGACGGCCTCTGGCGACGACGTCGTCGCCCTGCGCGACCGCGCGCTGCTCGAGCTGCTCTACGCGACGGGCGCGCGCGTCTCGGAAGCCGTCGACCTCGACGTCGACGACGTGGTCGACCGTGAGATCGTGCGCCTCACCGGCAAGGGCGACAAGCAGCGCATCGTGCCGCTCGGCAGCTACGCGCGCGAGGCCCTCGACACCTATCTCGTGCGGGCGCGGCCGGCTCTGGCGAGCCGGGGCAGGGGCACGGATGTCGCGGCGCTGTTCCTCGGGGTCCGCGGTCGGCGCGTCAGCCGACAGAACGCCTGGCTCATCATCAAGAAGGCCGCCGAGCGGGCAGAGCTCGCCGCGGAGATCTCGCCGCACACCCTGCGGCACTCCTTCGCCACGCACCTGCTCGAGGGCGGGGCCGACGTGCGCGTCGTGCAGGAGCTGTTGGGTCATGCATCCGTCGCGACCACTCAGCTGTACACCCTGGTGACCGCCGACACCCTGCGCGACGTGTACACACAGGCGCATCCGCGAGCGCGGTAAGGTTGTCCCCGATCACCCGAACGAAGCGCGAAGGAGCAGTGTGGAGCGCACGCCGACGGACTTCCCGGTGCCGGCACCGCTGAAGCAGCACGGACCCGCGCGCATCATCACCCTGTGCAACCAGAAGGGCGGCGTCGGCAAGACGACCACCAGCATCAGCCTGGGAGCCGCTCTCGCCGAATACGGCCGCCGGGTGCTCGCGATCGACTTCGACCCGCAGGGCGCTCTCTCGGCCGGCCTCGCGATCAACACGCACGAGGCGACGACGGTCTACGACCTGCTGCTGAACGGCAAGCTCGACCCGCAGGAGGCGATCCAGCACACGAGCGTTCCCGGACTCGACGTGATTCCGGCCAACATCGACCTGTCTGCCGCCGAGGTGCACCTCGTCAACGAGGTCGCGCGTGAGCAGGCCCTCGCGCGCGTGCTGCGCCGCGTGAGCGACGACTACGACGTCGTTCTGATCGACTGCCAGCCCTCCCTCGGCATCCTGACCGTCAACGCCCTGACGGCGGCGCACGGCGTGCTGATTCCGCTCGAGAGCGAGTACTTCGCGCTGCGCGGCGTCGCGCTGCTGATCGAGACCGTCGACAAGGTCAAGGAGCGCCTCAACCCGGCGCTCGAGCTCGACGGCATCCTCGTGACGATGTTCGACTCGCGCACCCTGCACTCGCGCGAGGTGTTCGAGCGCGTCAAGGACGCGTTCAAGGACAAGGTGCTCGACACGGTCATCTCGCGCACCGTGAAGTTCCCCGACGCGTCGGTCGCCGGCTCGCCCATCACGCAGTTCGCGCCGGAGCACCCGGCCGCGGAGGCCTACCGCCGCCTGGCACGGGAGCTCGTCTCGCGTGGCGCCGTCGCCTGACCCCGTCGAGGGCGATGAGCAGGCGCCGTCGTTCCGCGTCGCGCTCGACAACTTCGAGGGCCCCTTCGACCTGCTGCTGTCGCTGATCGGCAAGCACGAGCTCGACATCACCGAGATCGCCCTCAGCCGCGTCACCGACGAGTTCATCTCGTACCTGCGCGGCATCGACCTCGCCGAGGAGCTCGACCAGGCGAGCGAGTTCCTCGTCGTCGCGGCCACGCTGCTGGACCTCAAGGTCGCGGGGCTCCTGCCGCAGGGCGAGCTCGTGGACGCGGAGGATGTCGCACTGCTCGAGGCGCGCGACCTACTGTTCGCGCGCCTCTTGCAGTACCGCGCCTTCAAGGAGGCGTCCGCCTGGTTCGATGAGCGACTCGCGCAGGAATCCGGGCGCCACGCGCGCACCGTGCGGCTCGACGAGAAGTACCGGGCGCGCACCCCCGAGCTCGTCTGGACGCTGTCCGTCGACGACTTCGCGGCGCTCGCTCTGCTCGCGTTCACCCCGAAGGAGATCCCGGTCGTCGGCCTCGATCACCTGCATGCGCCCCTCATCAGCATCCGCGAGCAGGCGGCGACGGTGGTGGCTCTGCTGCGCGACGGCGCGCCGCGGTCGTTCCGCGAGCTGATCGCGGGCGTGGAGGTCAAGGGCGTGATCATCGCGCGCTTCCTTGCGATCCTCGAGTTGTACCGACATGCCGCGATCCACTTCGAGCAGCTCGAGCCGCTCGGCGAGCTGACGGTGCAGTGGTCGGCCGAGAACTGGACGGAAGAGAACCTGGCGAATCTGGGGGCGGACTATGACGGGTGATGTGCGGCGGCAGCTTGAGGCGATCCTGATGATCGCGGACGAGCCGCAGAGCCTCGTCAGCCTCGCGACGGCGGTCGGCGCGCCGGTCGCCGCCGTGCGCCAGGCGATCGAGGCGCTGCGGGCCGACTATGACGGCGAGGACGAGAGCACGGGGCGCGTGCGCCGCGGCTTCGAGCTGCGCGAGATCGGCGGCGGCTGGCGGATCTACGTGCGCGAGGACTACGACAGCGTCGTCACCGACTTCGTCGTCACGCAGAACCCCACGAAGCTGTCTCAGGCGGCGCTCGAGACGCTCGCCGTGATCGCCTACAAGCAGCCGATCACGCGCGGGCAGGTGGCGAGCATTCGCGCCGTGAACGTGGATTCCGTCGTGCGCACCCTGCTGAGCCGCGGGCTCATCACCGAGCTGTTCGCCGACGCCGAGACCGGCGCGATCAACTACGGCACGACGGATCTGCTGCTCACGCAGCTCGGCATCAACTCGCTCGACGAGCTGCCGCCGATCTCGCCGCTGCTGGCCGATGGAACGGAAGGGTTCGAGGGCGATGTCCGCTGACACGACGGGCGCAGGCCCGGGCGCCGCGCGCACGGACGGCGAGCGACTGCAGAAGGTCATGGCTGCGGCCGGGGTGGCGAGTCGCCGCGCCTCCGAGATCCTGATCCTCGAGGGCCGCGTCACCGTGAACGGGAAGAAGGTGCGCGAGCTCGGCGCCCGCATCGACCCCGGGAGCGATCTGCTGGCCGTCGACGGCGTCGCGGTGCAGCTCGATCAGAGCAAGCGCTACGTGATGCTGAACAAGCCGACCAAGGTCATCAGCTCGATGAGCGACGATCGGGGCCGCACCGACCTGAGCGGCTTCGTCTCGCAGTACGAGGAGCGGCTGTTCAACGTCGGCCGGCTCGACTACGACACCAGCGGGCTGCTCGTGCTCACGAACGACGGCCCGCTCGCGCAGGTGCTTGCCCACCCGTCGTTCGGCGTCGAGAAGACCTACATCGCGAAGGTCAAGGGCACCGTGACGCCGCAGACCCTGCAGCAGCTGAAGTCGGGGATCGAGCTCGACGACGGGCCGATCCGCATCGATCGGGGGAAGCTCATCACGCGAGGCGCCGCCGACGGGGCATCCATGGTCGAACTCACACTGCACTCCGGCCGCAACCGCATCGTCCGCCGCATGATGGAGGCGGCGGGGCACCCCGTCATCGAGCTCGTGCGGCGCAGCTTCGGGCCGCTGCACCTCGGCAGCCTCAAGCTCGGCCGCACCCGCGAGCTGACTAAAATCGAACTCGGCCAGCTGCTCACCCTCGCACGCGAGGCCGAGGAGCAGAAGGGCCGGATGTGACGGAAGCGCGAGTGGGCGGGACGGTCCGCATCGTCGGGTCCGGCCTTCTCGGGGCGTCCGTGGGCCTGGGCCTGCGCCAGCGCGGGGTCGACGTCGTCGTGACGGACGCCTCGCGCACCGCCGCTCGGCTCGCGGTGGAGTACGGCGCGGGGCGTCACCCGGAGCCGACCGATTCGCCTGCGCTCGTCGTGGTCGCCGTGCCGCCGGACGCCGTGGCCACGGTCGTCGCCGCCGAGCTCGCGGCGTTCCCCGACGCGGTCGTGACCGACGTCGCGAGCGTCAAGGGCGCACCCCTGGCCGAGCTGATCGAGCTCGGGGCGGACCTGGCGCGCTACGTCGGCTCGCACCCGCTCGCCGGGCGCGAGCGCGGCGGCCCGATCTCGGCCCGCGCCGACCTTTTCCTCGGCCGCCCGTGGGTCGTGTGCCCGCGGCCCGGGCTCGCCCGCGGCCCCGTCTCGCTCGTCGAGGGGCTCGCCCTCGACCTCGGCGCGATCCCGGTCGAGATGGACGCGGCGACGCACGATGACTCCGTAGCCCTCGTCTCGCACGCGCCCCAGCTTGTGTCGACGCTGCTCGCGCGCCGCCTGAGCGGGGCGACGGATGCCGCGCTCGGGCTCGCCGGCGGGGGAGTGCGCGACGTCACCCGCATCGCCTCGAGCGACCCCGCCCTGTGGGTGCAGATCCTGTCGGCGAACGCCGCGACGGTCGCGTCGATCCTGCGCGCGTACCGCGACGATCTCGGCGAGGTGATCACCGCGCTCGAGAACATCGACGAGCCCGGCAGCCGGCGGGCGCTCGCGGAGACGCTCGCCGCCGGCAACGCCGGTGTCGCGCGACTGCCCGGCAAGCACGGCCAGGACCGGCGGTTCGCGAGCGTCGTCGTGCTCATCGACGACAAGCCGGGGCAGCTCGGCCGGCTCTTCGCCGAGCTGGGCGAGCTCGGCGTCAACATCGAGGACTTCCGGATGGAGCACTCGCCGGGCGCGCAGATCGGCATCGCCGAGATCGCCGTCGTGCCCGAGGCGCTCGCGCGCACCGTGGAAGACCTGACCGAACGCGGCTGGAGGATCGCCGGATGAACACCACCCCTACGACGGGCCCGCTCGTGGTCGCCGTGGACGGCCCCGCAGGCAGCGGGAAGTCGAGCGTGTCGAAGGCCGTCGCGCGCCGGCTCGGCTTCGCCTACCTCGACACCGGTGCGGCCTACCGCGCTTTCGCGTGGCACGCGCAGCACTCCGGGGTGGAGCTCGAGGATCAGGCATCCGTCGTCGCTGCGCTGCCCACCTTCGATCTCGCCGAGGCGACGGACCCCGATCGCTTCACCGTGCGCGTGGGCGAGCACGACGTGACGGCGGCGATCCGCGAGCCCGCCGTGACCGGTGTGGTGAGCCTCGTTGCGCGCGTGCCCGAGGTGCGCGCCGCGCTGACCGGGATCTTCCGCCGACTCGCGGCCGGGACCGACAAGCCGGGCATCGTGATCGAGGGGCGCGACATCACGACGGTCGTCGCGCCGGACGCCCCTGTGCGCGTTCTGCTGACCGCCAGCGAAGAAGTTAGAATGGGACGTCGCTCTGCCGAGTTGACCGGGCATTCGCCCGAGGCCGTCGGTGAGCAGCTGAAGGCGCGTGATCGCGCCGACTCGCGTGTCGTGGACTTCATGACCGCCGCAGACGGCGTGACGACCGTCGATTCCACCGAGCTGGACTTCGATGAGACCGTGGATGCGGTCATCGCAGTCATCCAGTCCCGCACACACTCCCTCCGCTAGAAACGAGAACCACTATGGCCGACACCGACGACTTCGACGACGCAGCCGTCGGCAGCGACGACCTCGCAGAGAAGCTCGCCGCGCTCGACGACGCGGCGGCGGAACGGCGCACCGCGGCGCTGCGCGGCGGCCTCGACGAGTACGCGCTCGACGACGAGGACCTCGCTGTCCTCGAGTCGGCCGGCGAGGACGTCGACGAGATCACCTATCTGCCGGCGCTGCCCGTGGTGGCGATCGTCGGGCGCCCCAACGTGGGCAAGTCCGCACTCGTGAACCGCATCCTCGGCCGTCGTGAGGCGGTCGTCGAGGACACGCCCGGCGTGACGCGCGACCGCGTCTCGTATCAGGCCGAGTGGATGTCGCGCCGCTTCACCCTCGTCGATACGGGCGGCTGGGAGCCCGACGCTCGCGGAATCGACGCCTCGGTCGCCGCGCAGGCCGAGGTCGCGATCGACCTCGCCGACGCCGTGATGTTCGTCGTCGACTCGAATGTCGGCGCGACCTCGACCGACGAGCACGTCGTGCGTCTGCTGCGCAAGACGAACAAGCCCGTCTACCTCGTCGCCAACAAGGTCGACGACGCGCGTCTCGAGCCGCAGTCCGCCGATCTGTGGTCGCTCGGCCTCGGTGAGCCGCACCCCGTCTCGGCGCTGCACGGCCGGGGTGTCGCGGACCTGCTCGACCTCGTCGTCGGCGCGCTGCCCGAGGTCTCGGCCGTCGCGAAGCGCGAGGTCGGCGGACCGCGCCGCGTCGCCATCGTCGGCCGCCCGAACGTCGGCAAGTCCTCGCTTCTGAACAAGGCCGCGGGGGAGGAGCGCGTGGTCGTCAACGACCTCGCGGGCACCACGCGCGACCCGGTCGACGAGCAGATCGAGCTCGGCGGCAAGGTGTGGCGCTTCGTCGACACCGCAGGCATCCGCCGACGCGTGCACCTGCAGCAGGGCGCCGACTTCTATGCGTCGCTGCGCACCTCGGCCGCGCTCGAGAAGGCCGAGGTCGCCGTCGTCGTGCTCGATGTCACCCAGCCGATCAGCGAGCAGGACGTGCGCATCATCGACCTCGTGCTCGAGTCGGGGCGCGCCCTCGTCATCGCATACAACAAGTGGGACCTGCTCGACGACGACCGCCGCCGCTACCTTGAGCGCGAGATCGAGCAGAACCTCGCCCATGTGGACTGGGCGCCGCGCGTCAACATCTCGGCGAAGACGGGTCGGCACCTCGAGAAGCTCGTTCCGGCGCTCGAGCTCGCGCTCGAGTCGTGGGACACGCGCATCGGCACCGGCAAGTTCAACGCGTTCCTCGCGGAGCTCGTCGCGGCTCACCCGCACCCGCTGCGCGGCGGGAAGCAGCCCCGCATCCTGTTCGGCACCCAGGCGTCGAGCCGGCCGCCGACATTCGTTCTCTTCACGACGGGGTTCCTCGACCCGGGGTACCGGCGCTACATCCAGCGCCGGCTGCGCGAGCTCTACGGTTTCGAGGGCACCCCGATCGTTCTCAACATGCGCGTGCGCGAGCGGCGCAGCCGCTAGAACCCCCAGCGACACGCAGAAGGCCCGCACCCCCAAATCGCGGGGTGATCCGGGCGGGAAAGCGATTTCTTCGGCGTGAGCGCGCCGCGTTCGGGGGTGGCCGCGTGTAACGCGCCCGAAATGGGGACACGCGCATGACGAGCTCTCAGCATCACTCGGCTTAACGTGATCTGTGTCGGCAACCCGAACCTGCCGGCATACCCGCTCCTCTTGGAACCCGAAGCCGAGGGAATTCTCTGTGTCATCTCACCATGCCCAAAATCACCCTGCCCAAAAACGGCAGTGGGGCTCTGAGCGCCGTCGCGCGCCCCTGCCCGTCATGCACCCGAAGCCGAGCGACGGCAAACTCGCTCGCAGCCGCATCGCCATCGTCGTCACCGTTCTCGCGTGGCTTGCCTACGTCGTCTCCACCGTGCTGCGTCAGTACCTCGACTACGGCAACCACGGTTTCCGCTTCACCATGGAGTCGATCGGCTACGTCGTGATCGTGACGCTGCTCACGTTCTCGGCGCTGATGTACCTCGTCGCGCGCACCGGAGCGTTCCAGCGCTTCCAGAGCCACACGCGGGTGCCGCGTGCCGAGCTCGAGCGCCACTTCGCCGAGAACCCGACCGGCATCACGGTGCTCGTGCCGTCGTATGCCGAAGAGCCCGAGGTCGTGCGTGCGACGCTGCTGTCGGCGGCACTGCAGGAGTTCCCCGAGCTGCGCGTCGTGCTGCTGCTCGACGACGACCCCGCGCCGAAGTCGCAGGCGGCAGCCGACCGGCTCGCTCGCACGCACGAAGCCGTCGCCGGCATCGAGCGCCTGCTCGCCGAGCCGGCTGAGCACGTCGACCGTGCCGTTCGCCAGTTCACCGACCGCATCGCCGCCGACCGCCGCGCGAACGCGCTCGCGTCGGCCGAGGAGGCGAGCCGTCTGGCCCGCGAGTACTACTGGGCCGCCGGCTGGCTGCACGGTCAGGCGATCGACGAGAAGAACGAGGACCACGTCGACGAGTTCTTCGTCAGCGAGGTGCTCATGCGGCTCGCGGAAGAGCTGATGGAGACCGGGGATGCCCTGCACGCGGCATCCGTCGAGGGCGCCCGCCTTCCCATCGCCCGCCTCGACGAGCTCTACCGCCGCCTGCAGTGGACGTTCACCGCAGAGCTGTCGGTCTTCCAGCGCAAGGCCTGGGCCTCGCTCTCTCACGAGGCCAACAAGGCGATGAACCTGAACGCGTACATCGGGCTCATGGGTGGCCGCTACCGCGCGATCGAGACCCCGATGGGTCGGTCGCTCATCGAGGCCGGCCCGCTTGACGAGGACGCGTTCGACGTGCCGGACAGCGAGTTCGTGCTGACGCTAGACGCCGACTCGATCCTGCTGCGCGAGTACTGCCTGCGCCTCGTCTACTTCCTGCAGCAGCCGGGGAACGAGCGCGTCGCCGTGACCCAGACCCCGTACTCGTCGTTCCGCGGCGCGCCGACCCGTCTCGAGCGGCTCGCGGCGGCGACCACCGACGTGCAGCACATCCTGCACCAGGGCATGACGCACTTTGGCGCCACGTTCTGGGTGGGTGCGAACGCGGTGATCCGCCGCGCTGCGCTCGACGACATCCGCGAGATCGAGCACGTCGACGGCGTCGAGGTGCGCCGCTTCATTCAGGACCGCACGGTCATCGAGGACACCGAGTCGAGCGTGGACCTCGCGGTGCACGGCTGGACCCTCGCCAACTACCCGGAGCGCCTGTCGTACAGCGCGACCCCGAGCGACTTCGGCTCACTCGTCGTGCAGCGCCGGCGCTGGGCGAACGGCGGCCTGCTGATCCTTCCGAAGCTGTTCAGCCAGCGCCGCGAGCTGAAGCGCCGTGGCAAGAAGGTGCCCGCCACCGAGTTCCTGCTGCGCCTCAACTACATGGCGTCGATCGCGTGGGCGAGCTTCGGCCTGCTCTTCATGCTCGCCTACCCGTACGACAGCCGCCTGCTGAGCCCCTTCGTGATGCTCGCCGCCCTGCCGTACTTCGCGGCCATGGCCTCCGACCTGCACTACAGCGGCTACAAGCGCACGGATGTCTTCCGCATCTACGCCTTCAACCTGATCCTCTTGCCGGTGAACCTCGCCGGGGTGCTCAAGTCGATGCAGCAGGCCGTGACGGCGAAGAAGATCCCGTTCGCGCGCACGCCGAAGGTGAAGAACCGCACGGCGACCCCGTTCCTGTATGTGATCGCCCCCGCCGCGATCGTCGCGTTCTCGGTGCTCACGCTGTGGCGCGACTGGTACGCGCAGAACTGGGCGAACGCCGCGTTTGCGCTGGTGAACGCCGTGTTCGCCTCCTACGCGATCGTCGCCTTCATCGGCATCGGGCCGATGTTCGCGGATGCCTGGGCCGGTGCCACCCGTTGGATGTACGTGCCCCGCGCGCAGACGGCAGCGAACGAGGCGACCACGGCGGATGCCGCAGGCGAGTCGAAGCCCACGGGCGGCACCGACTGGCGCCTCGTCCTCTACCGCGGTGCGGGCGAGGTCGGCGACGCGCGCCGCCCCGCGCCGATCGCGTTCGAGACGGAATTCGCGGCCGAGGTCGACTCCCACGAGGCCCACCACGAGAGGCAGGCGGCATGAGCGCCGGCGACATGCGTCTCTCGCCGTGGCGCGTGACGGTCGCGGCCGTGGTCGGCCTCGCCGTCGTGACGGTGGCCGTCTGGGGCGGCATGGCGTGGAAGGCCCAGGCGCAGGGCAGCGGTGTGACGCCCGTGTTCGCCCCGTACGTCGATGTGACGGCCACCCCCGAGTACGCCTTCGAGCAGGCCGCCGATTCCGGCGCGAAGAACGTCGTGCTGTCGTTCGTCGTCGCGCCTCGCAGCGGCGACTGCGCGCCGAGCTGGGGTGGCGCGTACGCGCTGGGTGCGGCATCCACCGCCCTCGATCTCGATCGGCGCATCAGCCGACTGCGTCACGAGGGCGGCGACGTCGCGGTGTCGTTCGGCGGTCAGGCCGGCACCGAGCTGGCCCTCGCCTGCACCACGACATCGGAGCTCGAATCGGCGTACGCCGCGGTCGTCAGCCGCTATGAGCTGTCGACGATCGACCTCGACCTCGAGGGCTCGGCGCTGTCGGACAGCGCTTCGATCGCCCGGCGTGCCGACGCGATCGCGAAGCTGCAGAAGGAGCGCCGCGCCGCGGGCCACAAGCTCTCGGTGTGGCTCACGCTTCCCGTCGGGACCGACGGCCTGCAGTCGGACGCGCAGCGCGTCGTGACCGAGATGCTGCGGGCCGGTGTCGCGGTCGCGGGCGTCAACGCGATGACCATGGACTACGGCACCGAGCTGTCGGCGGGGAAGACCATGGCCGCGATCGCGAAGGGCTCGCTCAATGCGGTGCACGGCCAGCTCGACGCGCTCTATCGGCGTCAGGGCGAGCGGCTCACGTCGCAGCAGCTGTGGGGCAAGGTCGGCGCCACCCCGATGATCGGGCAGAACGACACGGCCGGAGAGGTGTTCACGCTGGCCGACGCGCGGAAGCTCAACGCCTTCGCGACGGAGAACGGCGTCGGACGGATGTCGATGTGGTCGCTGAACCGCGACCAGAGCTGCAGCGCGAACTATCCGGACACCTCTGTCGTCTCGGATGCCTGCAGCGGCGTCGCCCAGCGCGGCGTGAGCTTCGCGTCCACGCTCGGGCGCGGCTTCGGCGGCAAGATCGTCGATGCGGCCGCTGCCGTCGCGAAGCCCACCGCCATTCCCACGCAGGGCGCAACGGCCGACGATCCGGCGACGAGCCCGTACCCGATCTGGAACGATGAGGCGGCCTATGTGGGCGGCTCGAAGGTGGTCTGGCACCACGAGGTCTATGAGGCCAAGTGGTGGACGCAGGGCGATGTGCCGGACGACCCGACGGGCTCTTCGCAGGCGGTGCCGTGGCAGTTGATCGGCCCGGTGCTGCCGGGGGAGACGCCCGCGCCGCAGCCGACCGTGGCCGCCGGGACCTTCCCGACCTGGAGTCCGAGCACGAGCTACACGGCCGGCGCCCACGTGATGCTGAACGGCGTCGCCTACCAGGCGAAGTGGTGGACGAAGGGCGACGACCCGTCGCATCAGTCGGGAGACCCGTCGAGTCCGTCGCCGTGGCAGCCGCTGACGCCGCAGCAGGTGGCGGCGCTGACCGCGGACGCCGGATAGGCGCGGCCGGCGCGGTGCGCATCGACGGCTGACTCCTGCGGCTCCGCACAGGTGCCCACCGGTCAGAAGTCGATGCGCATCACCGCCCGCCGCGCGCTCGGACGGCTCACCTCGGTGAAGCCCGCGGCCTCGAAGACGCTGCGCGCGCCGACGAACAGCTCGCCCCAGCTCAGCCGCTCTCCGGGCGCCGTGACGATCGGATAGCCCTCGACCGCCCGCGCGCCGCGGCTGCGCGCGAACTCGGCCGCCGCCTTGGTGAGTTCCGACATCAGACCGCGGCCGCGGAAGCCCGCGCGGGTGACGAAGCACGTGACCGCCCAGACATCCGCATCGCCCTTGTCTTCATCGCGGCCCAGCCACGGAATGCGCTGCTTCTGCATGCGCACGTAGTTCACGCGCGGCTCGGCGGCGACCCAGCCGGCCGGCTCGCCGTCGAGATACGCGACGAGCCCTGTCGTGGTGCGTGCAGCGGGGTCGTCGCAGTTCGTCTCGGCCCGTTGGCGCTGCCCGAGTTCCTGCCAGGGAAGCTCACGGTAGTCGCGCGGGCTCACCTTGAACCACTGGCACTGGCACCCGTGTGCGTCGCCCCGGTCGCCGAAGATCGACTGGATGTCGGACCAGCTCGCCTCGTTCGCCGGAACGATGCGTGGGGTCGCGATGCTCAGCGTCTCTGCCATGACGAAACGGTAGCCCGGGCCACTGACATCGACGCCCGGCGTCGCGGCGAGGTCGGCGCCTTCGGCGACGCGGCCGATTCGTCGGAGGCCGGGGCGGCACGTTATGATGATCGGGTTGTCCGCGCTTCGGCGCAGTCGACAACGGGCTGTGGCGCAGCTTGGTAGCGCACCTGACTGGGGGATAAGGGGTTTAGGCCTCTTCCGGTCGGCTCGACACAACTGAATATCCACGTCACGGGCTGTGGCGCAGCTTGGTAGCGCACATGACTGGGGGTCATGGGGTCGCAGGTTCAAATCCTGTCAGCCCGACGGAAGGGTTCTTCGTGAAACTGATCACGAAACCCACAAACAAGAAAACCGCTCCGGAGATCCGGAGCGGTTTTCTCGTTTTCTGGGCAGACGACCTGCTTATCGGGCGGTCAGAGGCCGGTGTGGGTTGTGCGTTTTCGCGTTTTGGGCAGGCTCGCGCCGTCTTTACGCGCGGGTTTTGCCCTCTTGGGCAGTAGTGGGGCGGCTGCTGATCAGCGCCGCGCTGGCGGGCTGCTCGCCCTAATGCGCCCCCGTCGAGGCTTGGCGTCCGGTGGGAGAGGCGCGCCTTCCGGATAGGTATTGATATACGGATTGTGCCACTTGTTGTCGCGGGCCCGGGGCTTCTTCGGCTTCGGGCCGCCGGTCGACTCCGCGTGGAGCTGATCGTGGATGAACGCAGCGATCTTGTCGAGGTTGAAGGCGGTGATCACCATCGTCATCATCAACTGCGCTCCCGCCAAGCCGCGCACGCGCCTACGAGAAGAGCTTTCGAGGTCGTGGGTCCCGCCGCGCTTAATCTGCGCGTTGACGGACTCCACCGAGTTGCGAGCGTGCTGATGGAACGTTTCCCACGGCTCGAGGCCGTAGTCGAACCCTTGGAAATGCTTGCGACCTTCGCCGAGGGTCATTGCGACGCTGTGCTTGGTGCAAATGTCATCCAGCAACTCGGTGGGGTGAAGGTCTTCTTCTTCGACGGAGGGTCGAGCCTTCTTGGCTGCGGTCTGAGCCAGCTCGCGAAGCGGACACGTCACCGTCGGGCTGGGCCCTAGGGCAGGGCAACGCATCATCATCTTGCCGTTCGGCTTGCGCTCCTTGACGTGGAGCTTGAACGCCCTTAGCTGGCCCTTGCGGTCAAGGAACGTGGGCTTGTCGATGTCGCCGTTGAAGTAGTCGAACGTCGCGTTGAGATGAGCCTCGGGCGTGCTTGGGCAGTAGACGTTGCCTTCAAGGAACTTCGCCCCGTGTTCTTCGCCACTGGGCAGGAGTCGGTCAATCCGGTAGTCGGTCGAGGGTGTCCAGCCCAGAGAGAACGCGGGGTCGTGGAGCCGCTCCACAGTGGACCCAGCCCAATACTCTTTGTCGGCGTCCGCGAGGCCGGGGGTGAGGCCGAGCTTGTTGCTGTGACGGAGGAGGTCCCCATTGACTCGCCGGCGATGTAGCGTTTAACGAGCTGCCGGATCACGCGAGCCTCGGTCTCGCGGACTGTGATCTTGTCCTGCTCATACCCGAACGGCCGGGCGGCACCACCGTTCGGTTTGCCCATCTCTGCTTGCTGCTGCATCGCCCGTCGGAGTCTGGCCGACTTACGTCCAGACTCGGCAGCAGCTACCGCGCTGATGACACGGGCCACCAGCAGACCGGCGTCGTTGCCCAGCCCAACGTCGCCGGTTACTGTCGAAATGTCGACGCCGGCGGCCGTGCAGACTTCGATCGCACGCTCCAGCTCGATCGGTCGCCTGGTCAGCCGGTCGAGGTGCCAGACGATGACGCGGTCGATGCGTTTCTCTGCGATGTCGTTGAGCATGCGTTCGTACTCGGGACGCCACTTGCCGGTGAATCCGCTGATGTCGTTGTCGACGTACTCGTCAGCGATGTCCCAACCACGGCTGACGGCGAGCCTCCGGCAATCCTGGAGTTGACGCTGTACGCCGAGCCCCTCGTGGCCGGGGTCAGAGGAGATGCGGGCATATATGACTGCTTGGACCTCATTCATGCGGGCACCGTAAAGCATGCGCCGGTAGGCGGGGTAGATGCCCGCCTACGCTGTGTTGGCCGCGATTTCGCCCGGCAGTCCCTCGTGAGGTCCATTACCAAGCACCGGAGGGTTCACCCGGGCAGCCTCGCCCGTACGTCGCCTTTGGTCGAGTGAGCGACGGACTCGACGGCGAACTTACCGACGAGAAGACTGACACCGTCGTGGCTGCAACCGGCTACTCCTTACTGAAGCAGTGCGACCCTGCCTGGGTCTTCGTGATGAAGGTGGTTCGGGATGTCGTCCGGTCGTTTACTCCTGGCGTGGGCGACGTGGACCGGTTCGCGGCCCCCGCATTTGCCTGGGGTTAGCCCCACAAGCTGCCGTGGGTTAAGCACCGATCGGAGTAATGCCGCCCCGATTGTGTCCGCTTCCCGGGGGCGAGAGCCTCGAGGAGGCGAAGGAGAAAGGAGCACGATCATGACCATCCCGCGACGCAAGCTCGGCACCAACGGCCCCACCGTTTCACTCATCGGACTCGGTGCGCTCGGTATGTCGGACCTCTACGGTCCCGCGGACGAGACCGAGTCGATCGCGACGATTCACGAGGCGATCGACCGGGGTGTGAATCTCATCGACACCGGAGATTTCTACGGGTCGGGGCACAACGAGATGCTCATCGGCCGCGCTTTGCAGCAGCGGCGTCGAGAAGACGTCGTGCTCAGCGTCAAGTTCGGAGCGCGACGTGCCCCCGACGGCAGCTTCCAACCGGTCCCTTACGACGTCTCCCCGGCGGCGGTGAAGGACCGGCTCGCCTACTCGCTCCGCCGCCTCGGCACCGATTACATCGACATCTACCGGCCGTCACGCCTTAACCCTGACATCCCGCTCGAGGACACTCTCGGGGCTCTGCTCGAGATGCAGCAGGCCGGGTACATCCGGTTCATCGGCTTGTCCGAGGTAGGTGCCGAGACAATCCGGCGCGCTGCGCTCGTCACGCCGATCTCCGACGTCCAGATCGAGTACTCGCTGCTGTCCAGGGGCCCGGAACGTGCGATCATTCCTGCGCTGCGTGAGCTCGGGATCGGGCTCACGGCGTACGGGGTGCTGTCTCGTGGGCTGCTGAGCGGCCACTGGAGGGCGGACCGCAACCTCTCGGCGGGCGACTTCCGTGCGTCGAGCCCGCGGTTCCAGCCGGAAAACCTGGGGCGCAACCTGGAGCTGGTGGAGTCGCTCGGGCGCGTTGCAGCACGACTTGGGGTGACGACGAGCCAGGTGGCTATCGCGTGGGTGGCTGCACAGGGCGATGACATCGTCCCGCTTGTCGGGGCGCGGCGGCGCGACCGATTGGAGGAGTCACTGGCCGCTGCCGACTTGCACCTCGATGATCGAGAGCTCGCCGAGATCGCCGAGGCGGTACCAGATGGCGCAGCCGCGGGGGAACGGTATGCGCCGACGCAGCTGGCGACGTTGGACAGCGAGCGGTGAACAGCCCTACTGAGGGTCGTAGGCGCGCGGCCGCTCGGGGCCGGGTCCGTTGGAGGGTCCCGCTGGACGTATTCGCGATCCCGCTCGGCCTCGCTGCGCTCGGGGGAGCCTGGTCAGCGTTCACTTCGGCAGGCGTCGCCGTCGGGCCTGTCGTCGAATCGCTCTTCGCTGCATCGACGGTGCTCTGGGCCGGATTCACCCTGGGCTATTTCGCACAGCTGTTGATCACCCGCCGGTTGTTCGAAGACCTGCGGCATCCCCGTCAGGGTCCGTTCGCTGCGTACATCCCGGTGATCGGCATCCTCTTGACCGTGCACTACGAGGAGCTTGCGCCGACGGCGATGCGATCGCTCATGCTCATCTTCGTGATCGCACTGGCACTCGTCGCGGCGGCGCTGCTGAGGCATTGGATCATCGGCGACGTTCCGTTCAGCGCCCTGCATCCCGGCTACCTGCTACCGGTGGTGGCCGGTCCGTTCCTGGCTAGCATCGGCCTGACGTCGGCAGGTTTGACGACCGCGGCCTGGGCAGCCTTCGGGGTCGGCGCCTTCTTCTGGGTGGCGATTGGGACATTGATCCTGTCGCGGTTGATCACCGGAGCGCCGCTGCCTGTGAAGTCTCAGCCCTCCGTGTCAATCCTGATGTCGCCGCCAGCGGCCGCCGGCCTCGCCTGGATCATCGCGAGGGGAAGCGAGAGCGGACTGGTCTTCGACTCCATCATCGGGGTGCTCGTCCTCATGGGTCTGCTGCAGCTCTTCATGCTGCGCGACTATGTCCGGGCGCCCTTCTCGCTGAGCTACTGGGCGCTGACTTTTCCGGTCTGCGCCGGGGCGAATCTGGCGATCCGGCTGCTCTCCGACAACCGACCCTCGCTCTGGCGTGAGCTGTCGGTTGGAGCGGTCACGCTCTCCACCGCGGTGGTCTTCGCGGTCGGAGTCGCCACACTTGCGCGCGTTATCCCTTGGCGAGGCGCCAAACGCAGACCCGGACGCCGGAGTGTCTCCGCCTAGTCGGTGACGCTCCGGCGGGGGCCGCTGTCAGGATCACTTCGTGAAGACGATGGCCGAGTTGTGACCTCCGAACCCGAAGGAGTTGCTGATGGCTGCGTGGATCGGCATCCGACGCGCCTCGGTCGTCGTGATGTCGAGCGCGAGGCCGTCGTCCGGCTCCTCAAGCGTCGGAGTGGGCGGCGCCACATCGTCCTTAACGGCGAGGAGCGTCGCCAGGGCCTCGAAAGATCCGGCGCCACCGAGCATGTGGCCCGTCATCGCCTTCACCGCAGAGACAACCGGAGAAGCGGAGTCCCCGAAGACCGCCCGGATGGCGCGTGCCTCGATCGCATCGCCCACCTGCGTCGAGGTGGCGTGTGCGTTCACGTGGGCGATATCGGACGGCACCAGCCCCGCGTCCTCGATAGCGGCGCGCATCGCCCGGATCTGGCCGTCGCCGCTCGGTTCCGGCGACACCATGTCGTGGGCGTCGGACGTGATCGCTGCGCCCGCCAGCCGCCCATAAGGCGTGCGGCCCCGGGCGGCGGCATGCTCCACCGACTCCACGATCAAGACGGTCGCCCCTTCGCCCAGCACGAAGCCGTCCCGTGACTTGTCGAAAGGCCGGGATGCCGTGGACGGTGAGTCGTTCCGCGTGGACATGGCGCGAGCCTGGCTGAACCCGGCCATCGTCACCTCTTCCACGCATGCCTCCGTGCTTCCGGCGATGACGACATCGGCGCGACCCAACCGGATGAGGTCGAGCGCGTGCGCGAGCGCCTCGGCGCCGGTCGCGCACGCGCTCGACGGAGTGATCGCGCTCGCCCGTGCGTCCAGGTCGATGCTGACCGCGGCTGCGGGGCCATTCGGCATCAGCATGGTGACCATGCGCGGGCTGACGCGGCGCGGGCCTCCCGAGCGCAAGGCGTCCTGGTTGGCGATCAGAGTGCCGACGCCGCCGATCCCCGTGCCGATGATCACAGCGACCCGGTTGGGGTCCGCGCCGGAGCCGTCGAGTCCGGCATCCGCCCACGCTTCGCGGGCTGCCACCACGGCCGCCTGCTCAGCCCGATCGAGCCGCTTGGCGAAAACGCGGTCGAGTCGGGAGGCGGGGTCCTCTGCCATCTGGGCGGCTATCCGCGTCGGCAGGCGGGGCGCCCACTCCTGATGCAGAGCGGCAACACCTGAGCGGCCGGCGAGCAGGTTGTCCCAGCTCTCGCCGGCGGTTGGTCCGAGCGGGTTGATGGTCCCGATCCCGGTGATGACTGCGTCTTTCACGACTTCTCCTTGTTGAGGGATTCCCTGCCATAGACGCGCCCCCACGCGTCCATCGCTTCGAGCACGGGCACCAGTGCGGTGCCCGCTTCGGTGGCGACGTACCGATCGCGGGGCCGGGCGCCGGGTTCCTGGTAGTTTTCCCGGCGCAGGATTCCCCGGCTCACGAGCTGTTGCAGCCGATCGCTGAGCACATCGCCGCTCAATCCGAGAGCGTCCTTGATCTCGGAGAACTTCTGGTTCCCGGCCAGGACCTCCCGTACGACCAGCAGGGACCACTTCTCGCCGACCCGTGCCATGCACAGGTCCGCGCCGCGATAGAGGCTGTCCTCGCTCATGTGGTTGCCGTCCTTCACTCGCGTCTGAATCGCCCGATTGTCACAGTATGGACCATCTGACTCCTGAATCCGAATTCAGGAGTAACATCGTTGTTATAACGTGAATCCACCTCACGTAGCGATGTGCGGCGTCGGCTCCGCCGCCTCGGGATTCACAGACAGAAGAGAAGCGATGGTGACCACATACAGAGGTCCTGGACCCGGACAGGAACTCATCGGCCGCGACGCGGAGATGTCCGCGCTGCGCACCTTCATCGATGACGCCGCCGTCAACGGCGGCTCGCACCTAATCGTCGGAGAGGCGGGCGTCGGCAAGACCACTCTGCTGAGAGCAGCCGCAGAATACGCGCGCGAGAGCGGACTGCGAACCGTGAGGACGTCAGGTGTCCAGTTCGAGGCGGAAATCAGCTTCGCTGCCCTCAACCAGACGTTGATGCCTCTCCTCGACGAACTCACTGCGCTCCCGCAGACCCTCCAAGAGGCGCTCACCGTCGCTCTCGGGCTCGGAGCCGGTCCCGCTCCCAGCCAGCTCATGGTGTGCAACGCCGCGCTCGCGCTTCTGACGCGTGCCGCGGAGAGACAACCGGTGATGCTGATCGTCGACGACCTGCCGTGGGTCGACCGGTCCAGCGCCGCCATCCTCGCCTTCGTCGCGCGACGGCTCGCCGGAACACACGTGGTGTTTCTCGCGTCCTTCCGCAGCGGTGAAGCCAGCTACTTCGAGCGAAGCGGGTTGGATGAGACGGTCGTCCATCCGCTCTCTCAGGACGCCGCGGAACAGCTTGTCCGCAGCAGGCACCCTGAGATGCTGCCCCGTGTGAAGCAGCGCCTCCTCGAGGAGTCGGCAGGCAATCCCCTCGCCCTCCTCGAACTGGCGGAGGTGGTGGCGGCAAGGCCCACCTTGACCGACGGGCAGGCTCTTCCTCTGACCTCGCGAATCGAATCCACTTTCGCGTTCCGCATCGCCGAACTGGAGAACTCGACGGAGCGGGCTCTTCTGACTGTCGCGCTGGACGGGCGGGATAACCTGCGCGAACTCTCGAAGGCCGGCCTTCAGCTCTCCGACCTCGCGCCTGCCGAGCGCGTCGGCCTAGTGACGGTCGACCTGGAGACCGGCACCGTCCGCTTCAACCACCCGCTGATGCGTTCGGCCGTCGTCCAGCGCTCGACCAGCGAGGAGATGCGCGAGGTCCACCGAGCGATAGCCCGTCACCTGGAAGATGATCCGGAAAGGCAGGCGTGGCATCTGGCCGCAGCGGCGGTCGAGCCGGACGAAGCGATTGCGAGCCGCCTGGAGGCTGCCGGCCGGCGGGCTCTGCAGCGAGGGGACGCGACCCGGGCCATCAGCGCGCTGACACGCTCCGCGCAATTGAGCCCGAACCCCCGCGACGAGGCCCGCCGCCTGGCGGAGGCCGCCTACCTCGGAGCCGATATCACCGGAGAGCTCGTCAACGCATCCAAGCTGCTCGATGACGCGCGCCGCGCCGATCCCAACCTGACGGCATCCCTCCACGCTGCTGCTGCCGCCGCGTACATGATCGTCAACGGCGACGGCACTGTCGATACCGCTTTCCAGCTGTTGTTGGGAGCGATCGAGACCGGCGACCACGGCTGGCGCGGCGACAACGACGAGCTCGCTGAAGCGCTCAGTACCCTGCTCCTATTGTGCTGGTGGGCAGGGCGCGAAGACTACTGGGAGCGGTTCTACGCGGCCGTCGGGAGGTTGCGGCCAGAGCCCGCTGAGCTCCTACTTGTGCAGAGCCGCGTCTTCCCCGACACCGCCAGAAGCACGCCCGAGGATCGGGAGCATCTGCGCGAGCTGATCGCAAAGCAGCGCGAGGAGTTCGAGCCAAACCGGATCATCCGAGTCAACACCAGTTCGGTGTACGCGGATCTGCTCTATGGCTGCCGGCCGAGTGCGTGGAGGCTAGTCGAGGACGGGCGGCACGGCGGCGCCGTCCGCTCCAGCCTCGGCGCCTACATGCACCTGTGCCTCGACGACTACTCCTCCGGCCGCTGGCAGGAGGGCCAGCAGCTCGCTGACGAGGCAATCACCGTGTGCCGTGAACATGGCTACAACTTCATCATCTGGTACTTCCTCCTTCATGAGGCCCTGTTCGCCGCCGGGCGTGGCGAGGTCGCCGCAGCGTACGAGTGGGCGGACGAGCTCAGCCGTGTCGCTGCGCTGCGCAACGCGAAGGGGACGGAGCGGATCGGATTCCATGCCCGCACGGTTGCGGCCGTGGCAGCGGGAGACTGGGAGAGCGCCTACCGGTTCGCAACGCAGATGAGTCCGGCCGGAGAGCTGGCGCGCTACTCCCCGCACGCCATGTGGGTCGCCTTCGACCTCGTCGAGGCTGCAATGCGCACCGGCCGTGAGGACGAGGCACGAGCGCATGCACGGGCCCTGGTGGCCGCGGACGTCGCTGCGATCTCCCCACGCATGAGGCTGGTCAGCCTGGGAGTGCAGGCGCTCGTCACGGAAGGCGAGGAGGCATTCGGGCTGTTCGAGGATGCCGTACGCACTCCCGGAGCCGGTCGCTTCCCGTTCGACCTCGCACGCGTGCAGCTCGCGTACGGAGAGCGCCTGCGGCGCAATCTCAACTCCGTCCGAGCACGAGAGGTGCTTCACGAAGCGCTCGCAGCCTTCGAGAGCATGGGCGCCGTCCCGTGGGCCAATCGCACCAAGGACGAGCTCCGTGCCGCGCGCGACCCGAACTCGCGGGCACTCCTCACTCCCGATGCGATCCAGCTCACACCGCAGGAGCAGGCGATCGCCGAGCTCGCGGCCGAAGGAATGAGCAACAAGCAGATCGCTGAGCGGCTCTATCTCTCGCCCCGGACGGTGAGCGGCCACCTCTACCGCGTCTTCCCCAAGCTCGGCATCACCAGCCGAGCGGCATTGCGCGATGCCCTGCTGACGGTCGCAGATCCACGCGAAGCCGACTCCCCCCGTTAGATCGAGAGGCCGTCGGCGATCGACAGCGGGTTACCCCACGGGTCGAGTGAACGCTGCGGATCGCTGAGGGAGGCGCGCAACTCGGCTGGGGCGTAGTACTCCATCGCGCCCGGACCGCCGATCAGCACGGCGGTGCACGAGGGGCCAAAGCTGAGGAGCACGCTCGTCAGGTCGCCAGTGACCGCCGATGCCACGACGGAAGCATGGAAGCGCGTGCACCACCAGTCGACACCGGCTCCCGTGTCGGGGACTCGGATGACCGTCGCCAGCGGATCCGGGCGTCGTCCGCGGCCTGCCGAAGGCTGCCTTCCCGCGGGCGGACGGACGGAGAAGAGACCGAGCACTCGTTGCGTCACTTGCCTGCCGAACATCAGCCGCACCTCCCGAATCAGGGCATGGGACCACGATCCCCCAGGCTGCTCCTCCTGCGCTTCCGTCGTTTGACTCCACCCGGCGCGACCGCTGGTCGGCCGCGAATAGGGTCATCCGTCTCAAGAGGCGCTGCCGTCGGCAGGGCCATGATTCAAGACACGAGCGACAAGGAGGTACCGGGTGACGATCGAACTCGGCGTGTTCGGATTCGGCGAAGTGACCAACGACCCCGACCACCCGGGAGGCACCGCGAGGGTCGCCCGCGGTCTGCGCGAGCTGGGCGAACTCGCGGCCAAAGCCGATGAGGTCGGCCTGGACGTATTCGGTCTCGGCGAGCATCACCGGGAAGAGTTCGCCATCTCTGCGCCGGCCGTGGTGCTGGCCTCCATCGCCGAGCGGACGAGCAGAATCCGCCTGGTCAGCGTGCTCACCGTACTGGCCGCGGACGACCCGGTGCGGGTGCTGGAACAGTTCGCGACCGTCGACGCCATCTCCGCGGGTCGCGTCGACCTCATGGTCGGGCGTGATTCGTTCCCCGAGGCGTTCTCACTGTTCGGGCACCGGCTCACGGACGATGAGTGGCTGTTCGACGAGAAGCTGCGCCTGCTGCTGCAGCTCAGGCGGGAGGCTCGCGTCACCTGGTCCGGCGACTCCCGACCTGCTCTACACGACGCTCGGGTGGTCCCCCGCCCCGTTGGGAGGCTCCCCATCGGTGTGACGTCCGGGCGCTCGCCGCGCCCGGTGGAGCTGGCGGCCGAGCTCGGCATTCCGGTGGCGCTGTTGATGCACGCCGGCACGTGGGAGTCGTACCGACCGTTGGCGGACCTCTACCGACAGATGTTCCGACCGCCCGAGGGCGAACGCGTCTCGCCGCGCCTCGAGGCGCTCGTCCCGGGACACATCGCGGTCAGCAAACGGAAGGCCCAGGAGGATGCGCAGCGGTCCGTCGCTCTACCGGGCCGCCCGGTGCCCCCGACGGCGATCGTGGGAAGCCCGGACGATGCTGTGGCGCAGCTTGTCCGCCTGTACGACGCGCTGCGTCCCCAACGAATCCTCGTCTCGATCGGCCGCGGGCGGGTGACGCACACGGAGGCGCTGGCGAGCGTGGAGCTGTTCGGCCGCGAAGTGGCGCCGGCCGTGCGACAGATCGTGGCTGCGAGATCGACGGGCTGACCCGTCGTTTCAGCTCGGCTCTGGCGGCCGACCGCCAGAATTCAGCACAATACCCTCACCCGAGGAGGTCAGATGTCAGCGATGGAAGGCAACCCTCGATCTCGTGTCATCGTCGCGTCGCTGGTCGGCACGAGCATCGAGTTCTACGACTTCTACATCTACGGGACCGCGGCTGTCCTGGTGTTCCCCGCTCTGTTCTTTCCCAACGAGAGCCCGGTGGCCGCGCAGCTCGCGTCGCTGATCACGTTCGCCCTGGCGTTCATCGCCCGCCCCATCGGGTCCGTCGTGTTCGGGCATTTCGGGGACCGGATCGGCCGCAAGCGGACGCTCGTCGTCTCGCTCCTGATCATGGGGACTGCGACGGTGCTGATCGGGTGCCTTCCGACGTACGACGCCATCGGAGCGTGGGCGCCGTTGGCGCTGGCCGTCCTCCGGTTCGCCCAGGGTGTCGGGTTGGGCGGGGAGTGGAGCGGGGCGGCGTTGCTCGCCGTGGAGAACGCCCCGGCACGGCTCCGCGGGCGTTACGGCAGCTTTCCGCAACTCGGAGCGCCGATCGGGTTCATCCTCGCCAACGGCGCCTTCCTCCTCCTCGCGGCCGCCATGCCGGCCCGGGCCGGTGAAACGGCGCCCGTGGAGTTTCTGGCCTTCGGCTGGAGGATCCCGTTCCTGGCGAGCGCCGTCCTCGTCCTCGTAGGTCTCTATGTCCGGGTCCGTCTCGTGGAGACTCCGGTATTCGCCGCGCTCGTCGAATCAGGAGGGACGGTGCGCATCCCTGTCGGGCGTGTCTTCCGCCGCAACGCGCGCCAGCTGGTCCTGGGGACATTCGCCTGTGTGGCGACGTACGTTCTCTTCTACCTGCTAACGACCTTCACCCTCGCCTACGGGACGGCCCCGGCCATGCCCGCCGCCGGCGACAAGGCGGGACTCGGGTTCCAGCGCCCCGAGTTCCTTGCGCTCCTGCTCGTGAGCGTCGTCTTCTTCGGCATCGCGATCCTGATCGCGGGTCGGCTCGCGGACAGATACGGGCGGCGGTCGTCGCTACTGCCGATCACCGTGGGAATACTGGTGTACGGCCTGCTGTTCGAGCCCTGGTTCGGAGTGACCGGGACGCCGGCGGCGACCTTGACGTTCCTGGTCGCGGGTTTCATCCTGATGGGGCTCACCTACGGGCCGATGGGGGCGCTGCTTCCAGAGCTCTTCCCTCCGGAGGTGCGATACACCGGGTCTGCCATCGTGTACAACCTCGGGAGCGTGCTCGGGGCCTCTTTCGCCCCGGCGATCGCGCTGGCCCTGTGGCAGCCGGACGGCGACATCAGCGGCGTGGGCATGTACCTGGCTGCTGCCGCCGCGGTCAGCCTCATCGCTCTCGCGCTCATTCCGGAGACGCGGAGGCTCACAACGAGTGAGCAGGCCCTCCTCCCTCGCTGACTCGTTCAGTTTCAGAACCGCCACGCGTCCGCAGTCGCCACATGACAACGGCGGACAGCCACGCCACCACGAACACCGCCACGATGGCGAAGCCAAGAGCGTTCAGATCGAGGCCACTGGCCCAGCTCCACACCCCTCCTTGCAGTCGCAGGCTCTCACCGAGCAAGCCGACCAGCTCGATCGTCCCCACGATGAACGCGACGCCGACCGAGAGCGTCGTGACACCCAGGTTGTACATCATCCGGCGACCCGGCTTCGCGAACGCCCAGCCGTACGCGAACCGCATCAGCAGTCCGTCCGCCGTGTCGAGCAGAGACATGCCGGCAGCGAACAGGAGAGGCAATGCCAGCAAGGTGTACCAGGGCAGCCCGGAGGCCGCTGTCGTCGCCGCCAGGACGAGCAGACCGATCTCAGTCGCGGTGTCGAAGCCGAAGCCGAAGAGCACGCCGAGCGGGTACATCTGGCCCGGTCGGCGCACCGAGTGCATGGCCGCTCCGAAGACTCGCGCCAGTGGACCGGTTGCGAGCGCCTTCTCGTCGGCCTCGAGCGGGCTGAGCCGCCCGGCACGGACGTCGCGGTATCGCCGCACGGCGCCGAGGAGCATGACAAGGTTGATCGCCGCAATCACATAGAGGAACAATCCGGAGACGGATGTGCCGATCAAGCCGGTGACCTGGTGGAGCGTCGAACCCTGATCCTCGATCGGTCCGGCGAGCGCCCGGGCGCCGAGCGCGAGGGCCACCGTCAGGGCGAGGACGACGCTGGAGTGGCCCAACGAGAACCAGAAGCCGACCGACACCGGCTTCCCGCCGTCGCCTACCAGCTTCCTCGTCGTGTTATCGATGGCCGCGATGTGGTCCGCGTCGAAGGCATGGCGGAGCCCGAGCGTGTACGCCGTGATGGCGATCCCGATGCCGAGCGGCGAGGCGGTGGAGCCGGGAGCGTGCGAACCGGCGAGCAGCAGCAGACCACCGGCATGGAGGGCGACGATCGTGATCGCCATCCCCGCGATCCGCCATCTCTGGCGGGCGGGGGCGGCCGGGTCGAGCCCGGCCGCCCTCAGGGAGGAGAGGGTGCTCATCGCGTTCCTCCTGTCGCCGGGCCGGCTACTCGGCGACCACCGGAACGTACGGGAACACGTCCGTCGGCTTCGGGTCCACCGACTCGCGGCCGATGCCGAGGCTCACCGGGGTGTTCGCCGCCAGGGAGAACATCGCATTCGGCGCGTTGTCGATGAGGGACCGGCCGTTCCACCCGTTGAAGCTGAAGGCGGCCGGGGTGCCGACGGTGTACGGCATGACATTCGGCAGGAAGCGGTGAGCGATGGCGAGACCGTAGGCGTCCGGGTCGACGGCCGTGCCATACGCCCGCACGACGCCGGCGATCTCCGCCGCGACCGTCTCGCCCCAGGTGGCGAAGTCGTCGGCGGGGCGCCCAGCGTTGAGGTCGTCGCCCAGCTTCTCGTTGTACTGGGTGAACAGCGGGTGGATCATCGGGAGGCCGAAGCGGTTGATCGGCCGCCAGCCGCCGGCGTCCGTCTGCAGGCTGGCGAGCGACCACACGTTGATCCGCTCCGCCGGGATCTCCGCGTCCGGCAGCTCGAGGACGATCGCGTACAGGGTGGTGCCCGCGAAGTGGTTGACGGCGTCGCCCGGGGTCCAATCGCCGAGGTCGATGGTCGTCCCGTCCTGGAACGCGTGGCCGACCGCGTGGAGCACGGTCGGTTCGATCCAGAAGGGGTCCCCGGCCTTCCCGGTCCACACGCGGACCCCGTCGGAGCCGGTGACCTCCTCGCCCTGGACGCCCTGGGCGATGACCTGCCCATCGGCGAAGTCGTTCGCTGCCTCGGGACCCGTCAGCTTCCGCAGTACGAAGCGCTGCTTACCCGCGGCGTCCCGCTCGTCGAAGACGAAGCGGTAGGTGACGTCCTCGACGTGGTCGCCGTCGGTGTCGATCTTGAACTCGTACTTGCCCTCGGGGTGGAACCCCGGAACGGCGGGCTCACCGAGCGAGTGGGACACATCCATCACAAGGGCGGTGCCGGTCTCGCCCCGGAACACGTACATGTCGGTGATGTCCAGGCGCACGTCCTGTCGTGCGAGGGGGGAGTCGAGGTGGTGGGACATGGTGGGTCCTCTTTCTGATGGTCGCGGTTGACATCGCCCCAGCGGGGCAGTCCCAGTCTTCGAGGGCCACCGCCGCGGGTCTGTAGCGCGATCTCCAGATCTTCCGCGGGCCGCCCCCGGAAGATTGTGGGGGTATCCCTACATGTGATCTCAGTAGCCTGGTCAGGTGACGGACGTGACAACACCGACAGTCGTCGTGGCGGAGGATCAGTACTTCGTCCGCGAAGGCATCGTCCGGCTGCTGGAGCGCGCCGGCTTCGCCGTGGTGGGCACTGCGGACACAGCGCCCGAACTGCTGCGGGTGGTCGAGCAGGCGCTCCCGGACGTCGTCATCACGGACATCAAGATGCCCCCCGGGCTCGAAGATGACGGGCTGCGTGCCGCGCAGGCGATCCGCACACGGCATCCACAGATGGGTGTCGTGGTGCTGTCACAATTCCTCGACGACCGGTTCGTGCTGGAGCTGGTCGGCGATCGCGCCGGCGGGGTCGGGTACCTACTGAAGGAGAAGGTCGCGAACCCGGGAGTCGTCGTCGACGCCGTCAACCGGGTCGCAGCCGGTGAGTCGGCGCTGGACCCGGACGTGATCGGGCTTCTCGTCGGGCGTAAGCGCGTCGCCGGTCCGTTGGACCAACTGACTCCACGCGAAAGGGACGTGCTGGCGCTGATGGCTGAGGGGCGCTCGAACGGCGGCATCGCCGAGGCGCTGTTCGTGACAGTGCCGGCGGTCGAGCGGCACATCACCGGGATCTTCACCAAACTGCAGCTGCAGGAAGCCGACGCCGCACAGCACAAGCGAGTCGTCGCAGTACTTCGCTACCTCAAGGCCACAACAGGCTAGTCAGGTCCGTCGTCGCCAGTCGTTCCTTCGGCAGGAACGCCGTCACTCCAGCGGTCGCGAGTTCACTCTCCGAAGGGACGCGTTCGCCGGCGCTGGTGAGGAGTATCCGCGCGTCCGGGCTGACGCGATGGATGCTCGGGCTCGCGGTCAGGCCGTCGCTGTCCGGCATCTGCAGGTCGAGAAGCACGGCGTCAGGGTTGCGTTCCGCGATCGCGGTCAAGCCGGAGGAGAGGTCGCCTGCTTGCGCCAGAACGGTGAAACCTCGTGCGGCCAGGAGTGAGCAGGCCACCGCACGGAAGGCGGGATCATCGTCCACGATCACGATGCTGAGCGACATGGAACACAACTATGCCTGCCGCCCGACTGCACTGAAATGGGGGCAACCCCACAACCTTCCGTCAGCCAAGCGGAACCGTCACCCGCAACGTCGTCCCGCCTCCTCGCGGGGACGTCACCGTCAGACGTCCGCCGAGCGCCGTGACGCGGTCGCGCATCCCCGTGAGCCCGGTGCCGGCACGCCGTGCGTCGACACCGCCGACACCGTCATCTGCGACGGTCAATTCCAGTGCGCGGTCCGCTCGCGCAACGACGTCGATGCGCGAGGGCGCGGCATGCTTGGTGGCGTTGGTGAGGGCTTCGCTGACGATGAAGTACGCGTGTGCCTCCACGGCGGGGTCGAGTCGGCGCTCGAGGCGCACATCGGTCACCACGGGGATCGCGCAACGCATGGCGAGCGAGTCGATCGCCGCGGGAAGGCCGCCTGATGCCAACGTCGCCGGATACATTCCGGCGGCGAGCTCCCGGAGTTCGTCGATCGCCGCCTTCGTCTCCGCCGAAGCATGTTTGAGCAGCGCCGTCGCGTCGTCCGGTGCGGTAGCCACCTGCTCGGAGGCGAGTTGCAGAAGGATGGCGAGGCTCACCAGTCTTTGCTGCGCGCCGTCATGGAGATCCTGGGCCGTCCTGCGCCGCACCTCCGCGGTGGCCTCTATGACGCGCCGCTGCGCTTCCCGAGAATCGGCGGCCCGGATCCTCGCCTCTGCGAGTTCGCGTTTCAAGTCTTCAGCGCGGCGGCGCTCGGTGAGGTCGGTGAAGGCGGTGACGACGCCGCGACCCTCCGCGAGCTCGATGGGCGCGGACCACCATGCGATGGGAAAAAGGGTGCCGTCCTTGCGGGCGAACCAATAGTCGTCGCCGCGCTCTTGGACGCCTGTCAGCGCCGGCCGCAGCATCCGGCACTGGTCAGCGGGGAAGGGCGAACCATCCCCATGCGAGTGATGGACCGTCGTGTGGCTGGGCAGGCCGATGAGCTCCGACCCGTCTTCGTATCCGAGGGCGTCGACGGCCGCCCGGTTCGCGAAGAGGATGTCCCCGGCGGCATCGACCACCCACACCGGTTGAGGCACCGCTTCGAGAATGAGGAGCGGGAACTCCTGGAGCGACTCGCCGTGCATATCCGCTCCTCCCGTTCAGTGCGCCGACAAGGGTTGTCTGATCCGATCGTCGCGAACCGGGCGCCACGGGCTCCACGGGAAAATGACCCTATTGACCGCGAGGAGGTTGCGTATCCACGTAGCTTCCCGCCGAGGTGTGCGGCTCCTCCGCGCGGACGAACGTTCCTCGTCCAGGCTCGGTATCGGAGCCGAGTGCGTTGCTCACGTAGTGCCCCCAGCCCTCTGCGGGGTCCGCGCACCGCGTCACATACGAGTTCGGTTCCAGGCCGTTCACGCACCCGTCCAGATTCTGCATCGCGAGCTCCTTTCCGCTGATGTAAGCAAGCGGTTCAAGCGTCGCGGCCGCGGCGGGCGCCGACAATCGGGCCGGCTCCCCGTTTGCGGGAAGCCGTCGTGGGGTATTCCCTACGCCCGACATCTCGAGCGTCTGGTCCCGAGTCATCCGACTCAAGACGTACTCCCTCGGTGCTTGCGAGCCTCGAATGGAGGCGCCATCAACAGTCGACCTGGTCCGCTGCCGAAGGCGTTGATGTCGAAGGAGAGCAAGGTGATTCGCATCCTGTCGCAAACGGTCCCCGGCGCTGTGCTACGGGCAGTGCAAGCAATCATCGAGCGGGACTCTCAGGCGTTTCGAGATTGTCTTCATGCCGACGTGGTCATCGATGACGGGGGACAACTCGTCACCGGTGCTGATGCGGTGAACGGATGGTGCCTCGAACAGTTCCAGCGAACGGTTGTCGCCCTCTCGGACGTGCTGTTCGTGTCCGAGTCACCGAGCCGAACCGCGATGCGCGCTCGCATGCCAGTCGATGGCGGTGAGACGCCCATAACGTTCACATTTGACGACGACGGCGTCCGAATTGTCCGGCTGCAGATCAGCGCATGAGATGGGGGCGGCAAACATGGGATCACGTACGTTGACCGCGATCAAACGCCTCGAGCTGGAACTGATCGTTCGGGATTTCCTTTATGGCATCGAGCATCGGAACTTCGATGAGGTCGCTCAGCTGCTGCACCCTGACGTGACGTTCACGTCCGGACTGGCGAGGGAGATCCACGGGCGGGCGAGCGCCATGCGGGCGTGCCGTTCGCTGTTCGGCGCCACCCTGACCGCTCCGATCCGGGTGCTGCAGGTGCTGGTCACGGACGACGCGGTACTCAGCGAGCAGGAGATGGCGATGCCGGTGGAAGGCGGAGCGGTGGAACCAGTGACCGTGATCAGCTGCTATCGGATCGAGGAGTTCATGATCAAATCCTGGAACCAGCTATACCCGGTGCGCTGAGAGGCACTCGTAACGCCCTCGGATCAACCGTGCAGCTGACGCCAGCTCACGATCTGATATCCGACGACCTCGAACGACGCGAAACCGATCAGCCAGTGAGCGTTGCACGAGGCGTCTATCGATACGCGCACCGCCTCCTCCACGAGGACGACTCGGCCGACGCTGCTCATTGCGACCGCCTGAACTTCGTATACGGGGAAGTTGGCGAACAGCTGCTCGCAGACATGCAGCACTGCTGCCTTGCCCGCCGCCTGTGACGTCGATGAACCGTTGAACCGCACGTCCGGGTGAAGGAACGGGTCCAGAGCGGCGGCATCCCGCATGCTCAGGACTTCGAGAAAGTCACGCACAAGCAGCTCATTCTCGATGCGGGTGATGCCGAGGGAAGCGAGATCGCGGTACCGCTCCGACATGATGCCTCCTTGGTCGCTGTGTCCGTCAGCGTCGAGGCCACGATGCCGAATGTCAGTTGGAAGCGGATCAGTCGGATGACTCGACTGCGATACCCGATCGAGGCAAACGCCCGAAGCGGCACGTTCGAGTCAACTGACGGATTCGCACCGAGGAGCGCCTGCGAAATCGTCGGATAGTGGCTGGCAACGCGCCCGCCCCGCCCACGAAAGGAAGGCGATACCCACATGGTCAAGGTGCTTCTCGTGCTCTACCCGGATCCAGTGACCGGCTATCCACCGGAATACGCAAGGGACCGCATCCCGGCCCTCGCGGGGTATCCAGGCGGCCAGACGCTGCCGAGCCCGTCCGCCATCGACTTCACACCCGGAGAACTCCTCGGCTCCGTCTCAGGCGAACTCGGCCTCCGCAGCTTCCTCGAACGCGCCGGACACCAACTCGTCGTCACCTCCGACAAAGACGGCGCCGACTCCGTCTTCGAACGGGAGCTCCCCACCGCGGACATCGTCATCTCCCAACCGTTCTGGCCCGCGTACCTCACCGCGGAACGGATCCAGAAAGCGCCGAACCTGAAACTCGCGATCACCGCCGGCATCGGCAGCGACCACGTCGACCTGGACGCGGCGATCAGCCGAGGCATCACCGTCGCGGAAGTCACCTACTCCAACAGCATCAGCGTCGCCGAGCACGCCGTCATGCAGATCCTCGCCCTCGTCCGCAACTACCTCCCCGCGCACCAGTGGGTGATCAACGGCGGCTGGAACATCGCCGACAGCGTCCGACGGTCATACGACCTCGAAGGGATGGACGTCGGTGTCATGGCCGCCGGACGCATCGGCCGCGCCGTCCTTGAACGGTTGCACCCATTCGGCGTGCAGCTCCACTACACCGACAAGCACCGACTCCCGGCCGACATCGAACAGCAGCTCAACCTCACCTACCACGACAGCGCCCGCAGCCTCGCCGCCAACGTCGACATCGTCTCCATCCACGCCCCGCTACACCCGGAGACCTACCACCTGTTCAACGACGACGTCCTCAACAGCATGCGCCGCGGCTCCTACATCGTGAACACCGCCCGCGCCGAAATCACCGACCAAGACGCCATCGTCCGCGCGCTCCGCAGCGGACAGCTCGCCGGATACGCCGGCGACGTCTGGTACCCGCAACCACCCGCCGTCGACCACCCCTGGCGGACCATGCCGCACGAAGGGATGACCCCACACATGTCCGGGTCCAGCCTCTCCGCGCAAGCACGCTACGCCGCCGGAACCCGCGAAATCCTCGAAGACTGGCTCATCGGAGAACCCATCCGCGACGAATACCTCATCGTCGACGGCGGGAAACTCGCCGGAACCGGCGCGAAATCGTACACCGCCGACGGTGAAGCAAGCCCCGGAAGCAGCGGACGCTGAGACCGACCAGCACACGGAGGAGGAGAGCAGTGAGCACCCCCAAAGACACCCACCCGCCGGCGGCACCTCCCACCGACGAACACTTCGGAAAGCACCGCAGCCGACGCCACCATGACCACCCGCACCACCACCACGGCTGGTGGTGGAAGACGCTGCTGGTCGGTCTGGCGCTGTGGGTGGTCACCGTCGTCGTGACCACTGTGACGGGCAACTCGAACCTCGTGCCGACCCTGATCCTGGTCGGCAGCTTCCTCGTCCCCTGCACTGTGGTGTTGTTCGTCATCGAACGAGTCACCGGCAATATCAGCACCCTGCAGCTCATCCTCGCGTTCTTCGTCGGCGGCATTTTCGGTGTCCTCGGCGCATCCCTGCTCGAAGCCGACCTGTCGCAGAGCTTCTGGGTTTACGGCGTCGTCGGCTTGATCGAAGAGTTCGTGAAGGGCGTCCTCCTGGTGATCTTCGGCTGGCGGGTGGTGCCGAAGACCGCGAAACAGGGTGCCCTGCTCGGTGCGACCATCGGTGCTGGTTTCGCCGCGTTCGAATCCGCCGGTTACGCATTCAACGCAGCGATCACCTCCCAGGGAATCGACCTGACATCGTTGCTGGAAACCGAGGTCGTCCGAGCCATCCTCGCCCCTGTCGGCCATGTGCTGTGGACGGCCATCCTCGGAGCTGTGATCTTCGGCGTCGCCGCCGGCCGCAAGAGGTTCCGTTGGTCCTGGTGGGTCCTCCTCGCCTACGCAGGCGCAGCGCTTCTCCACGCGCTCTGGGACTCGTCATCAGAGCTGGCCTCCGTCGCCGCTGTGCTCATCAACGGCCGCGCGATCAAAGAGCTCGAAGCAGGGTTCATCCTCGCCCGAACCGCTGAGGCCGTGTCCGCGACAACGACAGTCCTGTACATCGTCGGCATCGCAGTCGTGTCCATCACCGGTGTGCTCACCCTCTGGCTGACATTGCGGCACTACCGCCGCCGGGACAACCGCGTGCAGGTCGAGGAGGCGAAGTGAACAGCGTCGAGTTCCGCCGTCGCAGCACAGCGATCGCCGGCGCCCTCGCGATCGCGGCCGTCCTCACCAGCTGCGACCTCTGGGTTCCGCAGTCGACGAAAACCAACGGGGAAACCTCCGACGGTGTCAGCGGCCAAGTCGGATCCGTGTACGTCGCGAACGCTGTGCTCATCGCTGACGACGACCAAGCGAACCTCGTCGCCTCATTCGTCAACGAAGGCGAGCAGGACATCCACCTTCAGATCTCTCACGGGCAGCCGCAAGCCACCAGCACGGTGAACCTCACCGTCGGAGGCGTCGTCCAGATCGGAGCGGAGAACACCCAGACGGTGATCTTCGACGGCTTCACCGCGGAACCAGGCTCCCTCTACCCGGTGTACTTCACCTACCAGGGCCACACCGGGCTCCGTTTGGACGTCCCCGTCCTCACCGACCAGCAACCGATGTACCGCGACTACGCCCCCGGCGAAGTGCAGAACTGACAACCGGGGGATCGGCGACAGCTGCGGAACGTGCGCAGGCGTCCGATGCGTGGCCTGGCCAATTGACCAGGCCGGTCACACGGCGTGCCAGGCTGGTGCCCATGATCCGTGACCTCGTTCTCCCGGTGAGTCCCGTTGGGGGACGTCCCATCCGGTTGCGTCGGGCCGAGGAGTCCGACCTTGATTCGCTGATCGCCCTTCTAGCGGATGACCGCATCAGCGCAGAACGCGGTGACCTGGCAGCAGAAGGCGACAGGAACGCGTACGAGGAGGCATTCAACGCCATCCGAAGCGACGCCGCGAACGAAATCATCGTCGCCACCACCGAGGCAGAGCAGATCGTAGGTACCCTTCAGCTCACAACGATCCCGGGCATGGCCCGCCGCGGATCGACCAGGCTGCTCGTAGAGGCAGTTCGCGTAGCCAGTTCCGCGCGGTCTCTTGGCATAGGAACATCGATGATGACCTGGGTTCTCCAACAAGCTGCCCCCGCCGTCGGTGCGGATCTGATTCAACTGACCTCAGACGCGCAAACGGTGGACGCTCACCGGTTCTACGAACGGCTCGGGTTCACCGGCTCGCACATCGGCTTCAAGTACCGCGTACACCGGTGATTCAGTCCGCGTTGGTGCGCTGTGCTCGTACCGGCAACAGGGAACGAAAGCTCCAGCAGCTGCGGCGAAGCACCGACACGGCGAAGAGCCGCACCCCAGAAGGAGTGCGGCTCTTCGCTGTTCCCGCGAGCTACTTCCTGATGAATTCGAGGATGTCCTTGTCGAGCTGCTCCTGGTAGGCGCCCCAGATGCCGTGGGAAGCGCCCGGGTACACCTTCAGCGTCCCGTCCTTGACGAGCTTGATCGACTTCTCGGCCGCAGCCGCAATCGGGACGATCTGGTCGTCGTCGCCCTGTGCGATGAAGATCGGGACGTCGATCGACTTCAGGTCCTCGGTCTGGTCGGTCTCGGAGAACGCCTTCACGCAGTCGTACGCGGCGGCGAGGTTCACCAGCATGCCCTGACGCCAGAAGTCGTCGATGAGGCCCTGCGACAGGTTGGCGCCGTCACGGTTGCCGCCGTAGAACGGCACCGCCAGGTCCTCGTAGAACTGCGAACGGTCCTTCAGCACGCCCTCGCGGATAGCGTCGAGGGCCTCGATCGGGGTGCCCTCCGGGTTCGTCTCGGACTTCAGCATGATCGGGGGCACAGCGCCGGCGGTGACCACCTTCGCGACCCGGCCTTTCCCGAACTGCGCCGCGTAGCGTACGACCTCACCGCCACCGGTTGAGTGCCCGACGAGGATGACATCGCGGAGGTCAAGGTGCTCGATCAGCTCGGCGAGGTCCTTCGCGTACTGGGTCATGTCGTTACCGGTGTACGTCTTGGACGAACGGCCGTGACCGCGGCGGTCGTGGGCGATGGTTCGGTAACCCGCGTCGGCGAACACCTTCAGCTCCACCTGCCAGGCGTCAGAGCTCAGCGGCCAGCCGTGGCTGAACACGATCGGCTGACCGGTGCCCTGGTCGGTGTAGTAGATCTCGGTCCCGTCGGTGGTGGTGATGTATGGCATGTGCCTGTTCCTTTCCAGGTGGGGTGTGAATGTGACGGTCTCGCGTCCACCCCACTCTCCGAATCGAGCGGTGACCGACGAATCAGTCAAACGACTCAACCGCGATCGATGCGGTCATTCGATGCAGTCAAATGACCGATTCCGATCCGGGAACCTCGTTGCGATCCTCAACAGTGGCGCCACTACGGGCCGGCCCGCCAACAGGGGCGATCACACCGACACAGCGAGGAACAGATGACCCGAACAACCGCACCCATGACCGCGGTGGCACGTCCGACCGTAGCTGCCCGGCTCACGGCGGAAGCAGCAGGAACCGCCATTCTGGTATTCAGCGTCGTGGGCGCCGCGATCTTCGGAGCCGGGTTCGACCACGGTCACGGGGGTCTGAACCTCGGGTTCTTCGGCGTCGCCTTCGCGCTCGGCGTGAGCGTTCTCATCGGCTCCTACGCGTTCGGACCGATCTCCGGCGGCCACTTCAATCCCGCCGTCACCATCGGGTTTGCCGTCGCCGGCAGGCACCCGTGGCGAGGTGTTCCCGGATACCTGGCGGCGCAACTCGCAGGGGGCCTCATCGGATCGTCGCTAGTGGTCGTCATCGCGGCCGGCGGCCCGGACGGATTCCTCGCCGAAGCGCAAGCCGACGGCTTCGCTTCCACGGGATGGGGGCCTCTGTCGCCCGGCGGTTTCCCGCTCTTGTCCAGTTTTCTCGTCGAGGTCATCACCACCTGCGTCTTCCTGTGGGTGGTCCTCGCGGTAACCGGTGAACGCTCCGACCCGGCAACTGCTCCTGTCGCCATCGGTCTCACCCTGCTTCTCGTTGCCCTGATCGCCATCCCCGTCTCCAACGGGTCTTTCAACCCCGCCCGCAGCATCGCAACAGCGATTTACGGCGGTTCAACCGCGCTCGCGCAGCTCTGGATGAGTGTCGTCGCTCCGCTGGTGGGGGCCGTAATCGCCGGGCTGTCCCACGGGCCGCTCTTCGGCACTCGCCGTCCGGCCGCCGGCCGGTCCGTCAGATAGGAGGAGATCGTGTCACGTCTTTCACGCACCATCGTTTCGCTGGAGCGGATCGAGTTCGTCAGCAGGAGGCCGTTCAAGAGTGTGCTGGATGCTGTGCATGCCGGCCTCGGGCGTCCTGACTTCGCCGCATTCGCCGGACGCATCGCGAGACTGACCGATTGGGACGAGTTCAGGAGGGCCGTGGCCGCTGAGGCGGGTCCCTCCGGGCTGATGGTGTTCCTCGAGCTCGACCTCGGGGGCGTCGTGGGCAAGGACCCGGAGGCGACACCGTTCCGGGAAGTCCGCATCATCGCGGGGAACCCAGTGACGATGGAGTCGATGGTTCGCACTTCTCCCGCGGCCGGCGCGTTCGCCCCCGTGACCATCCTCCTCTTCGAGGCGGCCGACGGTATCCACCTGCGCTACGACACCCTCACCAGCGCGGTGCGTGGCGACCTCTCAGCCGAGGCTGCCGAGCACGCCCGCGATCTGGATGACAGCGTCATCGCCTTGCTCAGCGCGGCAGTGTGAGCGGTAATGCCCCACGTCGCCGACCTGAGCACAGGCCGGCGACGTCGTCCCTACACCTACTGCCCGTAGGTGTAGAAGCCCTCTCCTGACTTCACCCCGAGCTTTCCGGCGTCGACATATCGATGGAGGAGCTCGCGCGGGCCCGTCGGAAGGTGAGGGTTCTCGGCAGCGTAATGCTCCTCGATGTCCAGGACGACGTCGAGGCCGACGCGATCCATCAGACGGAACGGCCCATCGGTGAGCCCCATGTTCGCGACCATAATCGCGTCCACGTCCTCCGAGGTGCTGACGCCCTCGGCGACGACCTCGAGCGACTCACGCTTGATGGCCGCCCAGATCCTGTTGAAGATGAATCCGGTGCTCTCCTTCCGGGCGACGAAGGGCAGCAGATCGAAGTCCTGAAGCCGGGTGGTCAAGAACTCGATGATCGCGGGGTCGGTCTCACCGTCGGACATCAGCTCGACCGCCATGTTCTGAGGCGGCAGTGCGAAGTGCATGTTCAGCACCCGCTCCCGATGCGTCACCTCGTCGACGACCAGCCGTGACGCGTACGACGACGAGTTGGTGGCGAGGATCGCATCGCCGTCGGCTGTCCGATCCAGTTCGCCGAACAGCGGCCGCTTGATCTCCAGCCGCTCGGGGACCGCCTCGATGATCAGCCAGGCGCCCGAGACGGCGGGACCGGCCTCATCATGAGCCGTCACCGTACCGGCCGCGCGCCCCGACTTCCGGGTCAGCGCGGGGACCTGCTCGATGGTGAAGGCGATGGCAGCCTCTCGCTGGGCTGGGTTGGTGTCGACGATGCGCACGTCGCTCCCTCCGGCCGCGAACACGGTGGCGATGCGACGGCCGAGCGTGCCGGCGCCGATGACGACGACGGGGCGTTCATGCGTGCGGGTCGGGAGTGTAAAAGGCATGACAGCCTCCCTTTCGATATAGAATGAATTCAGTATAAACTGTACTGGAATCGAACGGGAGGCGGAAGTGGCCGAAGCGCCGGCGCAGCGGAAGCGATCCAATACGCGCGCCCGGCTGCTCGAATCCGCAGCAGAGCTCTTCGCGGAGCGTGGGACGACGGCAGTCGGAATCGACGACATCTGTCGCAAGGCGGGGTTCACCCGAGGCGCCTTCTACTCGAACTTCGACACCGTCGAAGACGTGTTCTTCGCCGTGTACGAGATGCGTACCGACGACCTGCTCGTCCGGTTGGCGCAGGCGCCGCGCCCCGGCATTGCCGCAGCATCACTGGACGACGCAGTCAGCGCACTCCTCGACGTGATCCCCGCCGACCCCGACTGGTATGCGATACGGGCGAGCTTCGCCGCGCGAGCGCGGGCCCGGCCTGAAATCGCCGAGGGCCTACGGGCGCACGGTGAAGCGCTGCGCAGCGGACTCGAGCCCTTCATCCAGCACACCGTCACGTCGGCAGGGCGTCGGCTCATCATGTCGCCGGCCGACGCGGCACGCGTTGTCATCGCGGCTCACGTCGGGGCAGTGCTGCAGCTTCCGCTTGCCGACGACACCGAGCACGTCCTCCGGCGGAACGCCCTCCGGGCCGCCCTGGCCGGCGTTTCCGAGCCGGATCCGTCCATCTCCATCGATTGACCATTCAGCGAGTAGAAAGAGAGACTCCCATGTCTGACACGGCGCAGCTTTACGCCCTCGACATCATCCGCGGCGGCGTGCATCGCATCGACATCGAGACCGGCGAAGTTGAGGACCTCATCACGGGCATCGATGAGGCACCCGATGGAATCGTCGTCGACGAGGCCGAGGGATTCGTCTACTTCACTCTGATGGGGGTGCCTGACACCCCGCTCACACCGGATCGCGAGCCTCCTTTCACCCACCGCAACGGTTCGATCCAGCGGGTGCCGATGACTGGCGGCGAGGCGGAGATCGTCGTCCCGCGGGGCACGTTCACCACCGGCAAGCAACTCGCCACCGACCCGGCCACCGGCCGCCTGTACTGGACCGACCGTGAGGGTCACGGCGTCTACCGCAGCGAGCGCGACGGGTCCGGCGTGACGCCGCTGGTGCTCACCGCCCACCGTGGGCTTCCCCTGGACGAAGAGGAGTGCGTCGGCATCGCTGTCGACGCCGAGAACGGGTGGCTGTACTGGACCCAGAAGGGCCCGTCCGACGGAGGCAAGGGGCGCATCCTCCGTGCCGCACTGGAGATCCCGGACGGCGAGACCGCCGTCACGCGCGATGACATCGAGGTGCTCTGGGAACGCCTACCGGAGCCGATCGACCTCGACCTCGACCGCGAGAACCAGGTGCTCTACTGGACGGACCGCGGCAACCCGCCCGAGGGGAACACGCTTAACCGGGCGCCGATCCCGGCGCCCGACGCCAGGGGCGAGCAGCCGACCATCGTTGCGTCCGGATTCGGCGAGGCGATCGGCCTGGCGCTCGACCTGCCGGGGCAGGTCGCCTACGTCTCCGACCTCTCTGGTTCTATCCGGGCGGTCGACCTGCGCTCCGGCGCCGTCCGTCTGATCGCCGCCCTGGCAGGTGGCGCCACAGGCATTGCCCTGGCTCGCTAACCGCCACCACGACCGAGAGGATAAACTATGAGTGACCTGCTGGAGACCGCCCTCGTGGCGCACGGCGGGCGTGAGCGCTGGGATCGGGTCGACCACCTGGTCGTCGAGGCTTCCATCACCGGTGCAATGTGGGAGCGGAAGCAACAGGCCGGCGTGCTGAAGAACGTCCGGATCGACGTGGAGGCGCACCAGCCGCACGTCGAGTACCGCCCGTTCACCGGGCACGACCTGGTGGGCGTCTATGACCAGGGAAGCGTCGCCATCACGGACGGACGCGGAGATGTGCTGACGCGCCGAGACCGAGCCCGCGAGTCCTTCGCAGGCCACACCCTGCAGACGCCGTGGGACGAACTGCAGCTCCTCTATTTCGCCGGGTACGCGATCTGGACGTATCTCACGACACCGTTCCTCTTCACCATGAAAGGGTTCACCACCCGTGAGATCTCCCCGTGGGAAGAGAACGGGGAGACCTGGCGACGGCTGGAAGTCACCTTCCCCGCTGAAGTCGAAAGCCACTCGGCTGTGCAGACGTTCTACTTCGGGCCTGACGGGCTGCTCCGCCGCCACGACTATGTGACGGATGTCTCCGGGGGCCGCCTGGTGGCGAACTATGCGACAGAGCCCCGAACCTTCGGCGGCCTCGTCATCCCTACCAAGCGGCGAGCGTACGCAGTCGGCGAGGACAACCTGCCCCTTGACGTCCCAGTCGGGGTCGCGATCGACATCGCCGATGTCGCAGTTCGTCTTTAGCGCGACACCTGCCCCGTGGCCTCCGGACGCCCGGAATGCAGGCCGCGACATGAGGGTTCCGGCCACCATTCATCCAGCTTGGGCAAGTCTTCTGTCGCGGAAAGGCGCCTCAGCCGGTGCGCCAGCAATTGACTTGAGCGGCCAGAACGTCAATCGAACGACTCGTCGTCGCCTAGGGCGTGTCTCCTGGCGCTCCTCGGACTTGCAGGTGAACTGCTTCTCTTGGAGGCGCTATGCCGCCGAGCCGATGACGCTCGCGTCGCAGAGATCATCGCTGGTTGGCGCGGCTGGCAGCGATCCTCACGCGACTTCATCCTTGGCGGCACGGGGATCGAGGTCAAGACCACGACAGGCAACGCTTCATCACACCTCGTTGAGGGCGTGCATCAGGTCGAACGCGACGATGAAGGCGACGAACACCGGCTGTTCCTGCTGAGCATCGGCCTCCAGCGAGCCGAGAGCGACGCGAGCAACAGCTTCACAGTCCCCAGCCTCGTTGGGCGCATCACCATGCGCATGGCCGATACCGGAGCATCGTCTCCGGTTATCGAGCGTTTCATCGCCCACGTTGCCGAGTATGGCGCGAGCTCGTGGATCGGCTACAACCACACCACGCATGCAGCCGATCCGACGTACTCGATCCCGTTCCTTACGACCTTCTTCCGCGCCTACGACATGGATGACACTGCGATCGGTGTCCTGCGTCGTCACGACGTTGCCGCGTTTCGACACGTTGCGGACGATTCGGTGAGATTTCGGGTGAACCTCTCCACTAATGGTCCGATCAGCGCCGGGAACCCCCTCGAGGGGGCAAATCAGGTGGCCAAGATGATACTTGGGCTCTGACATGCATGCCTACGACGAGATGCCAGCGCCCCTCTATATGCTCCGAATGTGACCCTTCCCGAGTTCTCCCCACCACCAAAGGTGGCATTGGTCGCGCCGCTACGGCGTGGGACTTCGGGATCGGCGGCGTTCCTCGGATTGGCCTCGGACGGCCAGCAATACTGGGTCAAGCCGCCGCGCAACCCGCAAGGTTCCCGAACACTGGTCGCTGAAGCAGTCGCCTACGGCATTGGCCGACTCATCGAGGCTCCAGTTCCTGTCAACGTGCTTATCGAGATCCCGGGAGCCTTCAACTGGGAGTACACAGAGGGGCATCGTTTGCGCGGGGGCACCGGGCACGGCTCACTGAACGTCGAAGACGTAGTCGTCGCCGAAGAATGGGGCACATACTCTCGGCTGGACGATAACCGGCGTCGACAGGCTCACATTCTCGCGCTGTGGGACCTATGCATGGGCGTCGATCCGCAGTGGCTGCACCGGACCACAGAGGACTACAGCATCTGGTCGTTCGACCATGGCTTCTGGCTCGCTGGCGAGTCCGACTGGACGATCGACGCCTTGAAGAAGATCGCCACAACACCCTGGCAGTTCGACCTGGACCCGGGCGTTGCATCCGCGAGCGGACTGCGTGAAGCGGCAGACCGGATCGACGGCCTGAGCCTGGCGATGATCCAGGCTGTCGCCAGCAGCGTTCCGCTAGAGTGGGAGACCACACCGCAGGAACTGTCGGAGCTGGCGTCCATACTGTTCCTACGCACAGAGGGCGTAGCCGAGCGACTGCGCGCTGCCGCTAACCAGAGCCGACACTCCTAGGGAGGTGCCTCGTGAGCTACCAGTACTGGATCATCCGATTCGTCCCGAACATCGCACGGGGCGAGTTCACCAACGTCGGTCTCGTCTGCGGCCGAGACGGCGGCGACTGGGCTGTCGGCTTCGACCCGCGGTACGTCCGAAACCACGGCAACCTCAGTTCCGACCTGCGCGAACTCACCAACTGGATCACATGGTTCCGCCGAACCATCGAGCACCACGGCAGCGTAGGGTTCGGCGAGCAGTCGGTCGGCAGCGGCTGGATCGCACAACTGCGCTCTCGCCAGGCCAATTCCGTCCAGTTCTCCGATCCCGCCCCCATCGATGTCGAGTCGGCACGTGCAGGGGTTGAGATGCTCTTCCCACATCTCGTGGAGCGCGAGCCCACCCGCAGACGTCGGGGCCTGACACGGCAATCCCTCCGCGCGGACGTGCGCGACACCCTCGTGTTCGAAGGCGGCCTGGTGATCGGCCACGACCTGTTCGTTCAGCCAAAGGTGCGGATTGGGAAGCAACGGGGGAGCTTCGACCTATTGCGCTCCGATAGGCGGACCAACTCTCTGACCAATGTGTGGGCGTTCAACGTCGCGTCGCTTGATCCCCTCGATCGTGAAATCCAGTCCTGGAACTACCTAGTGAGTCGGCTGCGTGCCGACGGGGCCAACCTGCAACTTGGCAGTTCACGTACCGCGACGCTGCCAGCGGACGCCCCGATCGAAGTCGTCTACGACCCGCCGACCTCCGACCGCGAACGGCAGTGGCGTTCTGACATCTTCGAGGCCGCGCAAGAGGCGTGGCAGTTGAACAACATCACGGCTCACTCCGTGGACGAGTTTCATTCGCGCGTGGCGGTGCTCGCAGGTCAGTAGTTGCAGGTTTGGTGCGCCTCGCGAAGTGGACCAATGAAGTGACCAACAGCCTGCAAACCCTGCAAGATGTGACGCGCAGATCGCACTCCTGAAACAGAAAACCCCAGGTCAGGCGGGCTATGAGACCTACTCCTACCACCTGGGGGTCAGGGGGTCGCAAGTTCAAATCTTGTCAGCCCGACCAACGAAAGGGCCGGAATTCCACGGAATTCCGGCCCTTTCGCGCGTGCTCAGGCGGTCATCAGCACACCCGGCTGCGGTCACGTGGCTGAGAGACGGGTGCCTCCCGCGCTCGCTTCCATTTCACGGTCAACCGTGCCGCTCGTCCGTCGCCGGGGCGCCCTCGTCTTCGCGCAGCACCCGCACGTCCCATGAGCGCAGCTCGATCGTCGCCCCCGCCGGGAACGACGTGCCTGTGACGACGTCAGTCGCGCCGCACGGCAGGGTGAAGGCGGACGGCGTCCAGGACCAGTTGTGCACGAATCGCAAGTGCTCGCCCCGGGTGTTGCGGGCGCCGGTCACCGTCTGGCTCGGGGCCTGTGCCTGCCAGTCTGAGCCCGCGTCGATCGGACCGCTTCCGGAGGTCGCCCAGCGCAGCACGGCGGCCGCCAGCTGAGGGTTCGGCACCGTGCCCACCATGGTCACACGGCCGGATCCGGCGCGCTGGGTCGTCACGGCGGCGAAGCGACCGAAATGCGGATGCTCGTAGCCGGCGAGGACCTGGGCACCGGTCGGCCGGATGCCGTCGATCCACCACTCGGCCGCAGCATCGTCAGGCAGCGAGAGCCCGTCGGCCCCGCGAACCGGAACCGGATCGTCGATCGTCGCGATCTCGTCGTACCACGCGCCGGCCGCTGCCGAGAGCAACGCAGGTTTGCGCTGGGTGCGAGCGCGCGCCTCGTGATCCTCGTAGCCGGTCCTGATGCCGACGACGAGATGGCCGCCGGCCTCTGCGTAGTCGCGCAGCCAGCTCAACGTCGCGTCGTCGAGGATCGTCAGCCCTGCGGCGACGAGCACAGAGTGCGCTTCCGCGAACTCGGCCGGATCCTCGTCGGCAAGCGACCCGGCGTGAACGATCCGAGACGAGAGCCCGGCGTCGAAGGCGCCGCGCAGGTACGCGTCCACGATCGTCTGGAAGGTCCGCTCGTTGGGCCCCCGGCCCCCGCCGAGCGCCGGGTGTTCGCTCAGCGCCCACTTCGATTCGTTCGACCAGAGCACGGTCACATCGTGATCGGGCTCGAGCCCGGCCACCGCATCGCCGGCAGCGAGGAACTCGGCGCCGAGCGCCGCGATCTGCTCGTAGGTCCGCCCCGGCTCCAGGCTGTGCGGAAGCACCCCGCCCCAGTAGGTCTCTGCCCCGTAGTGAAGGCTGTGCCAGTGCCAGTACTCGATCATCGTGGCGCCGCGCGAGACGAGGGCCCAGGCAGCCTGGCGCCACTGCCCGTCATAGGCGGGCTCGTTCTGCCAGGACATGCCGATCGACGACGCATCCGTTTCGGTGATGAGGAACGGCTCCTGTCGTGAGCCGTACATGCGGTCCGCGGTGGCATACAGCGCCCAGGTGCCGTCGGTCGTCCAGCCCTGCTCGCCTCGGGCCGAGCCGGCAGGCAGAGCCAGCCGGTCACGCATCCGGTAGTAGGCGTTGCCCGCCGTGACATCGAGGTGCGCGGCGACCGCTTCGTCCTGCAGGGTCGGACGCTCGTACGAGAAGCACGTGGTGACGAACTGGTCCGGGCGTGCGTATTCCCGCGCGATGTCGGCCTGCCAGCCGATGAAAGCCGTGGTGAGCCCCGCCTGGAATCGGCGCCACGCGAGCGTGTACTGCGGCTGGGCATTCAGGTCTGGAGTCCACAGATCGGCCCACGTCGACAGCCGGTGGGACCAGTACGTCAGCCCCCACTCGGCGTTGAGGGTCTCGACGTCGCCGTAGGTGCGCCGCAGGTGGTCGACGAAGCGCTGGAAGACCTGCGGGTTGTGGAAGATCTCGTTGCCGGGCTCGTTGTCCACCTGGTAGCCGATCACGGCCGGGTGGTCCGCGTATCGCGCGAAGATGCGTCGGATCAGCCGTTCGGCGTGGAACAGGAAGGCCGGATGCGCATAGTCGATCTCCTGTCGGGCGCCCCAGCCCATGGGCTGTCCGGTCGCGCGCTGCGCGTTGATCTCGGGGTAGCGTCGCGCGAGCCACATCGGAGCGGCGTACGTGGGCGTGCCGAGAATCACGTGGATGCCTCGGCGATGGGCGCCGTCGAGCACAGGCTGCAACCAGTCCAGGCCGAAGACACCGTCATCCGGCTCCCAGGTCGACCACACCGATTCTCCGACGCGGATGACGGAGAAGCCGGCGCGCTGCATGAGGTCGAGGTCGTCGTCGAGACGCGGGACCGGCTGATATTCGGCGTAGTACGCCGCTCCGAACAGCACCCTCTCGCCGAGAGCGGGGAACGCACGACGTGGATTGCGCGGCGATGTCATGAGGTGGGGGGTCATCCTTTCACTGCTCCCGCGGACAGTCCCTCAAGCAGCTGCTTGCGCAGCAGCAGGAAGACGAGCACGGTGGGGACGCTCGCGAGCACGGCGCCCGCGAGCACGAGGTCGAATGCGCGGTTCTCGGCCTGGAAGAGCGTGTTCAGGCCGACCGGCAGGGTGTATTGGTCGGAGTTCGAGACCAGCACCAGCGGCCACATGAACGAGTTGTAGCTCTGCAGGAAGCTCCACACGGCAAGTGCGCCGAGCGACGGACGCAGCAACGGCAACACGATGCGACGGAAGATCTGGAACTCCGTGTTCCCGTCGATCCGCCCCGCTTCGATGATCTCGTCCGGCACGGACTGCACGATGTACTGCTGCATCATGAAGATCCCGAAGGCGGGAGCAACCCACGGCACGATGAGCGCGAACCATGGGTTCGACAGGTGGCTCTTGACCACGAGGATGAACAGCGGAACGAGGATCACCGCGAAGGGGATGCTCAGCGAAGAGAACATGACGGTGAACAGGACGCGCTTGCCGGCGAAGCGGAACTTCGCGAACGCGTAGCCTGCGAGGGCGCAGACGAACACCGACACCGCCGTGGCGATCACGGCGACCGCGACGCTGATGCCGAACCACCCCCAGAACGGCTGCGTGGACAGCAGGCGGCTGTAGTTGTCGAGCGTCGCGGGAACGGGGATGAGTGAGGTCGACGAGAAGATGTCGCCGCGAGGCTTGAAAGAACTCGCGACCGCCCACGCCAGCGGGAACAGGAAGACGACGAGCAATGCCACGAGCGCCGCGTACAGCGCGATGCTTCCCCCTGTCGACCGCCGGCGGCGGCCGCCCATGCGGGGCGCGGGCTGCGATGCGTTGCGGCGTGAGGTGATGGCGGTCACTGGGTCCTCCCGATGGCGAGGGCGCGGTTCAGGATCTGGCTCACCGCGAACACGATGATGAAGAGCACGACGCCGGCGGCTGCGGCGTAGCCGAACTGCTGCCGCTCGAAGGCAGCGCGGTAGATGAACATCGCGACCGAGAGCGTCGCCTCGCCCGGCCCGCCGTGAGTGAGCAGGTACGGCTCGTCGAACAGCTGCGCTGCGCTGATGAAGCTGGTCACGACGACGAAGGAGCTCACCGGCCTGATCGCGGGCAGGGTGACCGTCGCAAAGGACCGGATCGGCCCGGCCCCGTCGAGCTCGGCGGCTTCGTAGAGTTCCGCGGGGACCGCCTGCAGTGCTGCGAGGAAGAAGATGCTGAGGTAGCCCACCCAGCGCCAGAGCAGCACGAACGAGATCACCACCTTCGCCAGTCCGGGATCGCCGAGCCAATCCACGGATCCGACTCCGAACAGAGCACGCAGGACGTTATTGACGATGCCGTAGTTCGTGTCGAGGAGGAGGCCGTAGACCAGCGCGATGACGATGGGCGAGAGGACCATCGGTACGAAGAAGGTCACGCGGAACAGGTCGCGCAACCGCAGGCCCCGCGCATTCAGAGCCTGAGCGATCAGCAACGCACAGGGGACCACGATGACGACGGCGACCAGCACGTAGATGCCGGAGTTTCCGAGCGCCGTCCGAAAGCTCGTGTCCGCCACCAAGTCGGCGTAGTTCTTGAAGCCGACGAAGGACGGCCTTCCGAGCCCGACCCACTCGGTCATCGACAGGTACACCGCCGCGACGACGGGCACGATCATGAACAGCACGTAGAGCACATAGAAGGGCGCGATGAACAGATAGGGGGCCCACCCGCCAGAGGCCGGGTCGCGGTGTCGGTGCCCGGCGGCGGCGCCGGTGATGATAGTCATTGAGTTCCTCCGGTCGTGGCCGTCATGCGGCCCGGGTCTGGCCGTGGAAGGCGTCTGCGGCTTCCGAGAGCGCTTCGGATGGGGTGCGGCGCCCGCGATAGGCATCCAGCAGCGACCCGCTCAGCACCGTCTGCAGGATGCTCATGTCGGCGCTCTGGTAGTACGGCGGGATCTCGTCGATGACATCGGCGTACACCTGGAACAGGCGCTGCCCGCCGAAGTATGTGTCCTCGAGTCCGAGCAACTCCGGGTCTTTGTAGACGCTTCGCAGCGTCGGCAGATAGCCGAGGGCCTTGTAGCGTGCGACCTGCTGCTCCTTGCTGAGGTAGATCGCCTCGATGAATTGCGTCGCGGCCTGGGTATTGGGCTTGCCGCGCAGCGCACCGAATCCGGTGCCGCCGCCGACCGAGGTGCGGCTGCCGTCTGCCGTGAAGCGCGGCAGCGCCCGAATGCGCCACTTGCCGGACTGATCGGGCACATTGGGCTTGATGCCGTAGGCGGCGTACCAGCTCGGCATCGCGATCGCGGCGAGTTCCCCCGACTTCAGCGCCGCCTGGATGCTTCCGCCATAGAGGTCGGTGACGGTGGTGAAGACGCCCCGCCGGATCCCGTCCACCAGGAAGGCGAGCGCACGCTCCGCTTCCGGCGTCTCAATCGCCAACCGGCCGTCGGCATCGAAGAGGTTCCCGCCGTTCTGCATCAGGGGGATCTGGAAGCCCTGCAGCACCTGGCCCAAGTCGCTGCCGACGCCGACCGCGCCGAACTTGGTTCCGCGCTTGCGTGCGACCTTCTCGGCGTCGTCGAGGAACGCGCTCCAGGTCTCAGGGGTCTCGAGCGCGAGGCCGTCCCGCCGGAACAGGTCCTCGCGGTAGTACTGCACGACAAGGGGGGAATCCGAGTCGAGCGCGTACAGTTTGCCGTTCTTGCTGAACGGAGCCACTCGCGCCTGGATGAGGTCGTCGCCGAAGCGGTCGCGGATCGCCGAGAGGTCGACCAGAAGCTCCTCGGTGATGTCACCGCGCAGCATTCGCGCGAAATTACCGATCTCGAAGCCGGCCACGTCGGGCGTTCCCGCCTCGGCCACCGCCTGGGCAAGCAGCTTGGTCACCAGGTCGGCGGCACCGATCTTGGTGACGTCCAGCCGGTAGCGGTAGCGCGTGGCCGCGTCGGCGACGCCGATCGAGTCCGTGAAGAACTGAACATAACCGTCGTCGTGCGTCCAGAAGTCGAGGGTGACCCGGCCGGATCGCAGAGTGCGGACATCGCCCGATCCCGCGCAGGCGGCGAGCAGGCCCGGCACCGAGAGCGCGGCAGCGGACGCTGCGGACCAGCGCAGGAACTGGCGTCGCGTGGCGCCGAGGGGAGGGGTGGGTGGTGCTGTCATCGGACTTCCTTGTCTGGATCGGGTGGGTGACTACGTAGTCAATTCGCGGGGCGGAGAGCGCACGTCGAAGAGCGCACACCGACGATCGCGCGCGTCACGCAGGAGCGGCGGTCGACTCCCTCACGACGAGTTGGGTGGGGATATGGCGGTGTCGCTCGGTCGGTGGGTGGCCATCGATCGTGCGGAACAGGCGGTGCATAGCGAGCCGGGTGACCTCTGCGAAGTCCTGCCTGACCGTTGTCAGCGGCACGGCGAGATAGGCGGCCTCGGGGGTGTCGTCGAATCCTGCGATGCTGACGTCTCGGGGGACGGAGAGCCCGGCATCCTGGACCGCGCGCATGGCGCCGATCGCCATCGAATCGTTCGCGACGAAGACCGCGGTCACCGCCTCCCGGCGCAGCAGCTCGCGCATGGCTTCGTAGCCCGCCGCGGGAGACCAATCCCCGGACGTGATGCTCGGGGCGTCGACGCCGGCATCGTCGAGCGCCGCGCGCCAGCCGCGAATGCGCCGCCCGGTTGCAGCCCAGGTCGGCGGGCCGGCGATGTGGTGCACGCGAGGATGCCCGAGCGCCAGCAGATGCTCGGTCGCGCTGCGTGCGCCCATCACCTCGTCGGCGCCGACCACGAGCTCATCGCGACGATATCTCGCGTCCGGCGCGTCGAAGCTGAGCAGAGGAAGGCCGTCGGGGATCGGCAGCTCGGGATGACCGAGGTCGAACGGCTCCGACAAGACGATCGCCTCGGCCCCCTCGTCGACGAGTCGCTCGATGGCCGCGTGATAGTCATCGAGGTCTTCGCCGACCGTGCGCGCGATGCTGAGCGCATAGCCCGCGGACCGGGCCGCACGCTCGACGCCCTCGAGGATCGACGCCGGCCCGAACGCAGTCGTGGTCACGGTCACCATGCCGATCCGCCGGCTCCGTCGCGTCACCAGCGCGCGGGCGGCTGCATTCGGCCGGAATCCGAGTTCGGCGATCGCCTGGCGGACGGCCTCACGCGCCGTCTGAGAGACGTTCGGCTCGTCGTTCACGACGCGCGACACCGTCTTCTGCGACACGCCGGCGTGCCGCGCGATGTCCATCATCGACACGCGGCGCACTCCATTGGACGGCATACTTGCGCTCCTTTGCGGGGGTCTCGTGTCACCATAGGATCGAATGACTACGTAGTCAACCGCGATGTGACCGGACGTGCAGCCGCTGCGCCTCGGGCGCTCCTCGGTGCCGGGGCGTCCCGGCTCGCGTTCCCGACACGCGTGAACCGCCGAAGGGTGCCAAGGTCGCGCCCGCCTCGTTCTACTATCCATCGGGAACCAATAGCGGCGGTTCCCGGGCGGAGGTTGTGCGATGACGGCGTATGAGGGCTCGGCTGTCGAGCCGACGAGGAAGACGCGAGGCGACGTGTACTCGGCCGACTGCCCGTGCCGCGATCTGCTCGATGTCGTGGCGAACAAGTGGGCGGCTCTCGCGATCGGCGCGCTGGCCGACGGGCCGGTGCGCTTCGGCGAGCTGCAGCGGCGGCTCGCGGGCGTTTCCCCCAAAGTTCTCACCGCCACGCTGCGTCGGCTGGAGGCGTTCGGGCTCATCGATCGGACCGTGCTGCCCGCGGTGCCTCTGCATGTCGAGTACGAGCTCACCGATGTCGGCTACAGCGCGCTCGGACCGGTCTTCGCCCTTCGCCAGTGGGCGGATTCCCACTACGAGCACGCCCGCACGGTCGCGGCACGCGACGACGACGGAGCGGGCGCAGGAGCACTATCCATCGGATAGTAGGTCACCTTGCGGGTAAGCACATTCTGCTGGTTAGTGTCGTGAGCGGCTGCGCCGCGGGGCGGATGCCAGAGCAGAAAGGCGGTCCGAATGACCACGAATCACATCATCGACACGGGTGCCGTCGCGGCCGTGGTGTCTCGAGCAGGCGGATCGATCGACGGTCCGGAGAGCCTCGTCGACGTCTCGCTTCCGGCGCCAGGGCTGCCTACGGGGCATGACGTCCTGGTGGACGTGAAGGCCGTCTCGGTGAACCCGGTCGACGTCAAGATCCGCGCCTCAGGCAATCGCGCGCACAAGGACCGAGTGCTGGGCTGGGATGCCGCAGGCACGGTCGTCGCAGTGGGGGACGAGGTGACGCGCTTCCGCTCGGGTGACGAGGTCTACTACGCCGGAAGCCTCGACCGGCCGGGTTCATACGCTCGCCGGCAACTCGTCGATGAGCGGATCGTCGGCCACAAGCCGACGAGTCTCGGATTCGCCGAGGCCGCTGCACTGCCGTTGACCGCGCTCACGGCGTGGGAGGCTCTCTTCGACAAGCTCCGTCTTGGCGCGGACTCGACCGGGACGATGCTCGTGCTCGGCGCGGCCGGCGGCGTCGGGTCGATCCTGATCCAGCTCGTCAAGGCGCTGACCGACGTGCGCGTGATCGCGACGGCATCCCGAACCGAGACTCGCACCTGGGTCGAGGGGCTCGGCGCGGATGTGATCGTCGATCATCGCGCTCCCGATCTCGACCGCCAGGTGCTCGCGGCCGCGCCGGGCGGTGTCGACTACGTGTTCACCGCGCAGAGCAAGGGGCGCATCCCGTTGTTCACGAAAGTCGTCCGGCCATTCGGCCACATCGTCGCTATCGACGACGAGCGCGATCTGGACCTCATCGCGTTGAAGGACAAGGCCATCTCGTGGCACTGGGAGTTCATGTTCGCGCGCGCCCGCTACAACTGGGACCTGAGCGCGCAGCACGGTGCCCTCGAGCAACTCGCTCAGCTCGTCGACGCGGGCCGGATCCGCACGACCCTGACGCAGACGCTCGCGCCGCTCAACGCGGCAAGCCTTCGCGAAGCTCATCGCATCGTGGAGTCCGGCGGCGCGATCGGGAAGATCGTCGTAGCCGACCCGGCCTGAGCGCGGCACCTCCGCCGCGGCGTCGGCAGGGCGAGAGCCTCAGTCCTCCGAGTGGGTGACGAGAGTCAGCGCCTGGCGCTTCTCGGCCAGCCAATCGGCGAAAGCGAACCCGATGCCGGAGAGGAGGAAGGTGATGTGCAACACCACCCGCCACGTCAGCTCGGTGTCGTCGAGCGCGCTCGACTTCCCGATGTCGGTGAAGTCCCGCAGCAGTCCGATGGCAGAGATCGCCACGATCGAGCCGATGAGCTTCATCTTGAGACCGGAGAAGTCGATGTGGCCCATCCAGCGGGGGCGGTCCTCGTTCTCGTGCGCGGCGGAGATCCGGGAGACGAAGTTCTCGTAGCCCGCCAGGATCACGATGAAGACCAGGTTGGACAGAAGCGCGAGATCGAGAAGCCCGAGGATGCCGAGCATCACGTCGGTTCCGGTCTCTTCGGGCAGGTGCGACAGGAGGTGCCACAGCTCCTGGACGAACTTGATGAGGACCACCACCAGTGCCACGACCAGGCCCACGTAGAGCGGCGCCAGCAGCCATCGGCTGCTGAAGAGGAACGACTCGAGCACCTGCTCGATGCGCGGTGCGTCGCGGGCGCCTCGGCGCTCGGGGGCTCCATCGGGACGCTGTGCGTTCGTGCCGGCGTCGTCTGCCATGGGGTCCTCCGATTCCCGCGCTGAGGGCGTCTTGCCTGCATTCTGACGGGAATCCGGTCTTCAGGCGAATCGGCACGCGACCGCCGCCGCGACTCGCGACTCAGCCGACGAGCGTTCCGCCGTCGACGACCGCGACCGTGCCGGTGACGTAGTCCTGATCCATGAGCGCGAGGAATGCCTTCGCCACGTCGTCGGGCTCGCCGACCCGCCCGAGCGGCAGAGACTCCGCCAGGCCGGCATACATCTGCTCACGATCGCTCTCACTCAGCTGCGACCACAGCGGCGAGCGGACGACGCCGGGCGCGACCGCATTCACGCGCAGCGGTGCGAGCTCGACGGCGAGGCTGCGCATCGCCGACGCGACGGCGCCGGAGACGGCGGTGCCGAGCGTCCAGCCGGTGCCGCCCTTGAACGCCGCGGTACCGCTCATCAGGGTGATCGACCCGCCGGGCGTGAGATGCGGCACCGCCAGGCGAACGGCATCGAGCGCGTGGAACAGCCGGAGCGCGAAGAAGTTCTGCGCGCTCTCGACCGAGTACTCCGAGAGCGGAAGCCCGGTGAGATTCTCGGCCGCCGTGTAGGCGAAGTGGTCGAACTCGCCGATCTCGTCGAAGAAGTCGGCGACCGCCGCACTGGAACTCGCGTCGACGGCGCGGCCGACGACTCCGGCGGGCAGCTCACCGAGTGCGCGCTCGATGGACTCCGGCCGCCGGGAGGCGATGGTCACGTGGGCGCCGGATTCCGCGGCGCGGCGCGCCACGGCGAGCCCGATGCCGCTGGTGGCGCCGATGAGGACGATGCGGGAGGAGGCTGAAACTGTCATGTCTCAAGCGTCAGCGAGAGGCGGATTCCCCGTCCAAGACCCTTTCCGTCGTGAGTGATGCCCGCAGGGCATGAGCGAGTTCGACCGCGCGCGTCAGCGCCGGCGAGCGATGGTGCGTCGCCCATGCGGCGCCCACCTCGCTCGGGCCGAGGCCGGGCACCTCGAGCGCGACGAGATCGGTGCGCGAGTAGAACCGCGCGGTCGACGCCGGCAAGACCGAGACCCCGAGCCCCAGCGCGACCTGCTCGAGCTTCACCTCGACGGCATGCGGGTACGAGGCATCCGCCACTATCGGCAACCCGCGTCGCCGTCTGGCGTCGCGCCACTCGGGCACGGCATCCGGCGACTGCAGCAGCTTCAGCTCAGCGAGTTCGTCGATGTCGACGCTCGCGCGCTCCGCGAGCGGATGCGAGCGGGGCAGCATCGCCAGCCGCCGCTCCGCGAACAGCGGCTCGACCGTGAGCCCGCGTGGGTCGATGGGCAGCCGCACGAGGCCGAGGTCGACGCGGCCGTCGAGGATCGTCGCGGCCTGGTCGTCCCAACTCGTGCGCACGGTGTCGACCTCGAGGTCGGGGAAGGACGCCCGCAGGCCTTGCAGAATCGGCGTCGCGATGAGCCCGGGCATCACCCCGACGATCAGGCGGTCCGTTCCGCGCGCGGCCTGCCGAGCGCGCCGCTGGACCGCGGCGGCGGACTGCAGCATCGCCTGAGCGTCGGGCAGCAGGGCGGCGCCCGCCGCGGTGAGGGCGGTGCCCCGCGTCGAGCGCTCGAAGAGCTGCACGGCGAGCTCCTGCTCGAGCAGCGCGATCTGCCGGCTGAGCACGGGCTGCGTGACGTGCAGCCGCTCGGCGGCGCGGCCGAAGTTCAACTCATCGGCGACCGCGACGAAGTACTCGACCCGTCGCAGGCTCAGCTCGCTCACGCCGACAATCGTCTCAGATCGGCGAATCCTGCGTCTCGGCGGCTGCGGCGGTCGTGGTGCTCGTCGCCCAGCTCAGCAGCAGCGTCAGCTTCTCTTCGGAGGGCGACCCGGGCGCCGCCGTGTAGACGCACAGCGTCTGGCCGCCCGAGTCGGGGATGTCGAGGGTGTCGTATGCGAGCGTGAACTCACCGACGGCCTCGTGGAAGAACTTCTTCGTGCCGTGCGTGTGCTTGAACAGGCGGTAGTCGGCCCAGAACGTCGCGAACTCGGGGGATGCCAGCGAGAGTTCGCCGACGAGGCGTTCCAGCTCGGGGTCGGGGGAGCGTGGGTCATGGCTCGCACGCAGGGATGCCACCGTGGTCGCCGCGACGGACTCCCACTCGACGTAGCGGCTGCGCGCCTCGGGCGCGAGGAACAGCCATCTGGCGATGTTCCGCTCGGCCGCCGGCATGGCGTCCCAATCGGTGAGCACCACGCGCATCGCGGTGTTGCTCGCGAGGATCTCCATGCGCGGCCCCTGGATCATCGCGGGGCCCGGCGAGCTGTCGACGAGCGCCCGCAGGCTCGGCCGAGCGACCAGCCGCGGCCGAGAGCGCGCCGCCGCCTGCCTGAGGGGCTTCGGCGCGGCGAGCGCGCGCAGGTGGCGCCGTTCGAGCTCGTCGAGGCGCAGGGCATCCGAGATCGCGTCGAGCACCTGGTCGGAGACCTGGCCGACGCGCCCCTGCTCGAGCTTCGCGATGTAGTCCACGCTCACCCCGGCGAGCGCCGCGAGCTCCTCGCGGCGCAGCCCGGGTTTCCGTCGTGGAGCGGCGGAGCGCGGCAGGCCGACGGATGCCGGATCGATGGCGGCGCGTCGAGAAGTGAGGAACTCGCGCAGCCCGCTCGGCATCGTCATGCCTCCAGTGTGCGCCGCTCGGGTGAGCACCGCCCGGGTCTGACGCGTACGGCCGGTACCAGGAACACGGCTGCCCGCGAAAGCGTGGTCTGCGCGCGAACCCGCTGCTGAAGTGGAGAGCGGGCGCATTCCCGCCCGCCGACCTCTCTGAAAGGACTCTTCATGGCTCTCGCCACTGATCTCTCCGGCCGTGTCGCCGTCGTGACCGGCGCCTCCTCGGGAATGGGCGAGCAGACCGCCCGGCTGCTGGTGGCCCGCGGGGCATCCGTCGCCCTGCTCGCGCGCCGCGCCGAGCGACTCGACACGATCGTCGCGGACGTCCGCGCCGGGGGCGGCACCGCTCTCGCGCTCGCCGTGGACGTCGCGGACGCCGACGCGGTGAAGGCCGCCGCGGCGCGCGTCAAGGCCGAGCTCGGCAACGCCGCCATCGTCTTCAACAACGCGGGCATCATGCTGCCCAACCCGATCCTCGACCACCGCGAGGCCGAGTGGGCCGCGCAGATCGCCGTCAATGTGACCGGCGCGGTCGCGACCATCGGCGCATTCGTCGACCAGCTCGTCGAGACGGCGGCCGCGGGGCATCCGGCCGATCTGATCACCACCTCGTCGATCGCGGCGCACAACCTGTTCCCCGAGTTCGCCGTGTACTCCGCGACCAAGGCCTTCGTCTCGCACCTGAGCACGCACCTGCGGATGGAGCTCGGCCCGAAGGGCGTGCGCGTCGCGTCGATCGCGCCGGGCGGTGTCGCCACCGAGCTCATCGAGCACGTCACCCACGACGCGGTGCGCGCGCACATGGCCGCGTCGACGGAGGCAGGGGTGGATCTGCGCGGCGAGGACATCGCTGAGCTCGTCGGCTTCCTCGTCGCGCTGCCGGCGCACGTCAACCTGCAGGAGGTCATCGTGATGCCGACCAGCCAGGTCAGCTGAACAGGCCGAACGGAAGCGCTAGATCGCGGGCAGCTTCGCCGGCTCCGGCCACCAGCGACGGACGGCGTCGATCGTTGTATCGGGGCCGGTGTTGAAGCAGAGCGTCGAGGTCGGGGAGGTGCTCATCACGGTGTTGATGAGCACCTCGAACAGCTGCGTCATCGCGGGGTTCAGCCACACGCCGCCGCCGATCACGATGAGCGCGTACTGGCGGCTGCGGAGCGTCTGGCGGAGTTCTCGCTCGACCTGCATCCCGTGCGTGACGAGGAAGCTGTCGAACTCCAGCCCCAGTTCGTCGACGGCGGCGCGCGAGGCCTCGAGGCCGCGACGGACCTCCGCGGCGTCGACGGCCGGGAACCTCTCGCGGGCTGCTTCGAGCTCGGTGACGAGGTCGGGATGCAGCCCGATGTTCAAGATGCGAGGGCGATCGGTGTCGCTCATGACTCTCCTCAGTGATAGGACAATGTCCTGTCACCATACTCCGCCATGAGACATGGTCCTATGACTAGGCTGGCCTCATGCCTCGTTGGGAGCCTGATGCGCGCGGTCGACTGGAGCGTGCTGCGATCAGACTGTTCGCCGAGAGGGGCTTCGATGCGACGACGGTTGACGAGATCGCTGCCGCCGCGGGCCTGGCTCGGAGCGGGTTCTTCCGCTACTTCCGAGACAAGAGCGACGTCCTCTCCGGCGGTCAGGACGCATTGGCGGCACGCTTCGCGGACGGTGTTCGCGAAGCGCCGAGTGAGCTGCCCCCACTCGCCGCGGTCGAGGCGGCGCTTGCTGGTCTCGGCGACGTGTGGTTCACCGACGACTTTCGCGAGCTTGCGCCGAAGCGCACGGCAGTGATCGCGTCGAGCCCGCACCTGCACGAGAGGGAATTGCTGAAGCAGCGCGCCATCGCCGATGGCATCGCATCGGCGCTGCACGCTCGCGGCGTCGGAGACGTCGTTGCGGCGGCGGCCGGCGAGCTCGCCCTGCTCGGGTTCACCCGGTCGACGAGCGAGTGGGGCGAGCCGGGCAACACGCGGCCGTTCGCCGAGGTCGCCCGCCGCGTCATGGGTGAGCTCGCCAATGCGACGCGCGCGCTCGGCGCCTAGCTTTCGCGTTGTCGGTGCGCGGTGCGTTCGCGCAGCGCCGCCGTGATGACGCGATGCGCGTCGCCGCCGGAGCCGCCCGCGCCCAGAGCCGAGCTCAGAATAGATAGGTCACGATCTCGCCGGCCAGCAGTGCGAGGGCGATGATGCCGCCGAGCACCGCGCTGCACCGCAGCAGCAGGTCATCGCTCGGGCCGAAGTCGGGGTCGTCGGCGGGGTGGACCACGTCGAGGTCGACATCGAGGAGCTCGGCGGGCAGGCTGCGCACGGGAATCGGCGGCCCCTGGAACCGAGAGCTCGGGCGGGGCATCCGAGAGGTGTTGGGAGCGAGGGCCGTCACGCATCCTCCTTCACTGGCGGCAGGCTTCGACAAGCGGCTGTGGTGCCGGCCCGGAGCCCGGGTCGGTCCGCATCGGATGCCAGATCGCCCTGCACCGCGGCGGCGGTGGCGGCGTCTGCTGCTCACGAGCTGGACTCGGCCCGTCAGACGGCTGGTCGACCCGAACTCCCGGACCGGCCGACCGAGATCCAAATTAGCACTCTCGGGCCTTGAGTGCCAGTTCTCTGCGCGCGAGTGCGATCGGCTCGCATTCGTGTGGTGATCTAGACGACGTGAGTTCAGTTACGAGAAGCAGGGCGAGCGGATGTCTGTGAGCCCGCGCATCGCCGTCGTCGGCCCGGGCGCCATCGGCACCACCGTGGCCGCCGCGCTGCACGAGACCGGGCGCACTCCGCTGCTCTGCGGCCGCACCCCGCGCGAGGGGCTCGAGCTCGACGGCCCGACGGGCCGCATCGCGGTGCCCGGGCCCGTGCGAACAGACCCGGCGAGCGTCGACGGCCCGCTCGACCTCGTCTTCCTCGCCGTGAAGGCGACGCAGGTGCCCGCCGCCGCCCCGTGGCTCACGTCGCTCTGCGGGCCCGACACGGTCGTCTGCGTGCTGCAGAACGGCGTGGAGCAGGAGGAGATCGTCAGCGCGCGCGTTGCCGCCCGGGCCGTCGTCCCCTCCGTGGTGTGGTTCCCCGCGCAGGCGCAGCCCGACGGTTCGGTGTGGCTGCGGGCGGAGGCGCGGCTCACGCTGCCCGACCTGCCGGCCGCGCGCCCGATCGGCGAGGCGCTGCACGGCAGCCTGTGCTCCATCGAGCTCGCCGCCGACTTCACCTCGCTGGCCTGGCGGAAGCTGCTGCAGAACGCCGCCGCTGGGCTGATGGCGCTCACCGGCCGCCGTGCGGGCATGTACCGCCGTGCCGACGTCGGCGCTCTCACGCTCGCCTATCTGCGCGAGTGCCTCGCCATCGCGCGAGCAGAGGGCGCCCGGCTCGGCGACGAGGTGCCGCAGGAGATCCTCGACGGGTTCCGTGCGATGCCGGCCGATCTCGGCACCTCGATCCTCGCCGACCGGGAGGCCGGCCGGCCGCTCGAATGGGACATCCGCAACGGCGTCATCGCGCGGAAGGGCAGGGCCCGGGGCATCCCGACGCCCATCAGCGAGATCGTCGTGCCGCTGCTCGCGGCCACAAGCGACGGGTGAGACGAGGCGGGCCGCCCGACCGCGTCAGATCAGCGGCCAGGGCACGACGTGCCAGCTGCCGGTCGGGGCAGGGAAGCGCGCCTCGGCGAGCAGCAGCTCGCAGCGCAGGTCGAGCATCTCGAGCTCGTAGGGGCTGAGCAGCTCGGCGAGGGCGGCGCCGAGCTCGGCAGACAGGGCCGCCCGCACGCGGGAGACGCCGTCGAGCTCGGCATCCGCCAGCTCATCGCCCGCCCAGCCCCAGAGCACCGTGCGCAGCTTGTCGTCGATGTGGAAGGTGAGCCCGTGGTCGACGCCGTGGCGGTGCCCGTCGGCCATCTCGAGGATGTGGCCGCCCTTGCGGTCGGCGTTGTTGACGATCACGTCGAAGATCGCGATGCGGCGCAGCGCGGGGGAGTCCTCGTGTGCGATCGCGACCGGGAAATCGGGGTCGCCGATCACGTCGAAGACCCGCCGCCGCCCCGTTCCGGCGGCGGCGATCGGCGCGACCAGCTCGACGGCGCGCGGCACCTCGGCCGGGTCTCGCCAGAGCTGCACCATGCCTTCGCCGAGCGGCCCGTCGCGCACGACCGTCGGCGGCACGATGCGCCACCCCAGCGCCTCCGAGACGAGGTAGGCCGCGCGCTCGCGCTGGGCGAGGTCGCCGTCGGGGAAGTCCCAGAGGGGCCTCTCGCCGGCGCTCGGCTTGTAGATGACGCGGGTCTCGCCGATCGCGCCGAGGAACGCCGCGTTCGACGCGGACGGGATGCGGGCGAGGAGCCGCAGCTCGCCGCCGGGAACGTCGGCCGAGGCATCCGTCATCGCTCTGCCTCGTTCAGCACGCGGGCGAGATCGTCGGCGTTCGTGTTCGACGCGAGCACCTGCGCGCCGCCTGCGGCGTAGCGGATGACCGAGATGGATGCCGGCGCCACGGCCACCCGCTGGAACCGGTCCAACGGCAGGCCCCGCGCCTCGATGAGCACCGACTTGATGATGTCGGCGTGCGAGACCGCCGCCCACACCGCCCCGGGGCCGAACGCGGCCTCGACCGCGTCGTCGTGGCGGCGCACCGCGTCGAGCGCGCGGGTCTGCATGGCGATCATCGACTCGCCGCCGGGGAACGTCGCCGCCGAAGGCCGCGACTGCACCACCGACCACAGCGGCTCGCGCATGAGCTCGTTCAGGGCGCGCCCCTGCCACTCGCCGTAGTCGGCCTCGGTGAGACCGCGCTCGACGGGCGCCTCGGGCGAGCCCGCCTGGCTCGCGAGGATCGCGCGCGCCGTCTGCCGACAGCGCAGCAGCGGGCTCGAGACCACGCGCACG
>NZ_JBLRDT010000198.1:0-4670 GCF_057512245.1 Gryllotalpicola sp. CP2-P1 | reverse complement strand
GGCTGACGCGGCGCGCGCACGCGGTTCGGGTCGACACCCTTCGGGATAGGCAGCGGCGCCTGCAGCGACGACAGCCGGTTGTCGACCGCCTGCACCTCGGTCTTCGTCAGCGTCGGCTTGATCTTGGTGAGCGTCGAGGCGACCTTCCGCAGCGGCACGGCGTCATCGTCGGGGCCGACGTTGATCGTGGTGACCGCGACGTTCGGCACGGTGCGGTTGATCTTGCGGCGCTCCTCCTCAAGCATCCGCCCGGTGCGCGACTTGGGCCCCTCGCTGATGAGCACGACGCCGCCGCGTCCGACGGCGCGATAGACGGCGTCGCGCGTCTTGCTGTTGACCGCGACCGGCATCTCGCTTCCGCGCCAGCCGCGCTTGAGAGACGAGCGCAGCACGGCGCCCACTGCGCCGGGCTGGCCGCTGATCTGCGAGTACGCCGCGCCCTCGGCACGACGGCCGAGGATGACGGTGGCGAGCAGCACGCCGCCAAGCACGCCGGCGACGATCCAGAGCACCGTCGAGATGATGCCGGTGGAGAGCACGAGCGCGAGGACGACGCCGACGACGACGGGCAGCAGGAAGCCGCCGATCATCAGCGGCAGAGCCTGCTTGTCGTACTTGCGGGTCATCTTGAAGACGTCCCACATCTGCCGCAGGCGGCCCGGTTCGGCGCTCGCTGTGGGGGCGGCGGAGCTAGTTCGTGCCATGCCTAGAGATTACCTGAACCAGCTCATGCAATCCGCTGAGCGAGGGCGTCGCGGGCCTGTGCCCAGAGCCGCCCGGCGCGGTACGAGGAGCGCACCAGCGGCCCGGACATGACGCCCAGGAATCCGATCTCGCGCGCGGCCTGCTCGAAGTCGACGAACTCTTCAGGGCGCACCCAGCGCGCCACCGGCAGATGGCGAGGGCTCGGCCGCAGGTACTGGGTGATCGTGATCAGATCGGTACCCGCGTTGTGGAGGTCCTCGAGGGCGTGCAGCACCTCGTCGGGCTCCTCACCCATGCCGAGGATGAGGTTCGACTTCGTGATCATGCCGGCGCGCTTGGCCTGCGTCAGCACGTCGAGTGAGCGCTCGTAGCGGAAGGCTGGCCGAATGCGCTTGAAGATGCGCGGCACCGTCTCGACGTTGTGCGCGAACACCTCGGGGCACGCGCTGAAGACCTCGTTCAGGTGCTGGGGATTCCCCGAGAAGTCGGGCACGAGGATCTCGACGCCGACGCCGGGCGCCTGACGGTGGATCTCGCGGATGGTCTCGGCGTAGAGCCAAGCCCCCTCGTCGTCGAGGTCGTCGCGTGCGACACCCGTGACGGTCGCGTACCGCAGCTCCATCTGCGCGATGGACTCAGCGACCCGGCGCGGCTCGTCGCGGTCGTAGTCCGCGGGCTTGCCGGTGTCGATCTGGCAGAAGTCGCACCGGCGCGTGCACGCGGACCCGCCGATGAGGAAGGTCGCCTCGCGGTCCTCCCAGCACTCGAAGATGTTCGGGCACCCGGCCTCCTGGCAGACCGTGTGCAGCTGCTCGGTGGTGACGAGGTTCTGCAACTGGCGGTACTCGGGCCCCATCTTCGCCCGCGTCTTGATCCAGTCGGGCTTCTTCTCGATCGGCGTCTGCGCGTTGCGCACTTCGAGCCGCAGCAGTTTGCGACCCGTCGTGTCATGGGCCGGGCCGCCGCCGTTGGAGATGTTTGTGATCGTCATGCCAGCACCGCCGCCCCGGGCTCGTGCGCCGCGGCGAACACGCGGTCGAAGACACGGGTGAGCACGGGAACGACCGCCTCGGGGTCGACGACGCGCGCCTCGCCGCGGCGCGCGAGCTCGCGCGTGATCGTCGTGACGCCGGCATCGCGGATGCCGCAGGCGACGATCTGCTCGTACGCGTCGAGGCTGTTCGAGCAGTTGAGGGCGAAGCCGTGCATCGTGACACCCTCGGCGACCCGCAGACCGATGGCGCCGATCTTGGCGTCCGGAGCCGGTTCGCCGGCGTCGGTGGTCTGGCTCACCCAGACACCGCTACGGCCCTCGACGCGGTGCCCCTCGACGCCGAACTCGGCGATGACGTCGATCATCATCTGCTCGAGCCGGCGCACGAAGGCGACGACGTCGACAGGCTCGGCGAGCCGCATGATGGGGTAGCCGACGAGCTGACCCGGCCCGTGCCAGGTGATCTTCCCGCCGCGATCGACGTCGATCACCGGGGTGCCGTCGGTGGGCCGCTCGGAGGCCTCTGTGCGTTTGCCCGCCGTGAAGACGGAAGGGTGCTCGAGGAGCAGCAGGGTGTCGGGCGCCGACCCGCGAACCACGGCCGCGTGGGTCTCACGCTGCAGTTCGAGGGCTTCGAGATACGGCACGGAATTGGCGCTTAGTCCCGTGACGCGGTACTCGATCATTCGAAGGATTTCCCGTCGTCGGTGTTCTGAAGTTGTGGTTACACCCTATGTCGCCGCGCGATCTTGGCCAGCACAGGGCACGGGGCGGCGCAGCTGTCCACTTCTGCGGGGTGCGGCTCGGCGGTGCGCTTGTCGGCCCCATCAGGATCGAGGGTATGACGGATGCCACCGCCGAGCTCTCGGCGACCTCGTTCGGGCGCCGCGCGGCGGCGCTCCTCGCCGCCTCGAGCGAGCACCTGCCCCGCGTGCTCGATGTGACGGTGCTGGGGGAGCGGCACGAGCTCCTCCTCGAGGAGGTGACGGGGCCGACGCTCGGCGCGCTCCTCGCCGGGCGCCGCCGTCTGTCACCCGGCGAGGCGGTGACCACCGTCATCGGCGCCGCTCGCGCGGTCGCTGCGCTGCATGCGGCGGGCTATTGCGGCGTGTCGCTCGCAGAAGACACTTTGCGCTTCGCCGGCGACGGCCGCCCGGTCGTGCTCGGCCTCGACCGTCTGAACGAGACGGTGCTGGCGGGCGCCCAGGGCATGGCGAACGATTGGCGCGAACTCGCGGCCCTCGCCGACCGGCTCGGGCTCATCGCGCACGGCCGCGCGGCCGGGGCGCTCGGGCCCGCGCACGTGGGCCTCGGGCTGGCGCTTGCGACGCTCACCGCGGGCGAGAGCGAGCAGAGTGTCGATCGGCTGGAAGAGGCGCTGTTCGATCTCGCCGAGCCGGAGCCAGTGCGGCTCGAGGTGGCAGGGCCCGCCGAGCGCGCAGCGTCGCCGCTCACCGTGCGGCGGCACAGTGCGGCGCACCGCCGCCCGAGCAGCTCGGTGCTCCTCGAGGCGTTCGACGCAGGGCCGGCGGCTCTGCTCGCCGGGCCCGTCGCGGACGTGCGGAAGCGCGCCGGCGCGCTGCTCGCCCGACTGCACGGAAGGGCGCGGCTTCTCGTCATCGCCTGCGGCGCGGCGGCCGCGCTGACGTGCGCTGCCGTCGTCCTGCTTCCCGACGGCGCGTCAACGCGCAGCGCGCCAACGGCGACGCCGGGGACGCCGAGCGCGACCGCCGACGAGAGCGCCGCCGTGACCGCGTCCCCGACCCCCTCTGCGGACCCCGAGCTTCAGGCGGACGACCCCGTCGCTGCCACCCCCGTGCTGCTCGCCCGAAGAGACCACTGCCTCACGCTGAGCGCCCGCGAGCAGGCGGGGTGTCTCGCCGACGTCGCCGACGGTCAGGCATCCGATCTGTCGCGGCCTGCGCGCCCGCTCGCGGGGCTCGCCCCGTCGCTTCTCGAGCGCTCGGGCGACTCTGCGCTCATCGCTCTCACGCCGAGCGACCGCAAGACGCAACCGGCCTCGGCCCTGCTGATGAGGACCGAGGCCGGTTGGAGGCTGAGACAGCTCTATGAGAACTAGATGCCGAGGTCGCCCTCGAACGCCGCCTCTTCGAGGCGCGCCTTGACCGCGCCGAGGTAGCGCGCCGCGTCGGCGCCGGCGATCGTGCGGTGGTCGTACGACAGAGCGAGGTACACGATCGAGCGGATCGCGATGACGTCCTGGCCGTCGGCCTTGATCACCGTCGGCTCCTTGACGACGATGCCCGTGCCGAGGATCGCCGACTGGGGCAGGAAGACGACCGGCGTGTCGAACAGAGCGCCGCGCGACCCGGTGTTGGTCAGGGTGAAGGTGCCCCCGGCCAGCTCGTCGGGCTTCAGCTTGTTCTCACGCGTGCGCCCGGCGAGATCGGCGATCTGCGCGGCCAGGCCCGCGATGTCGAGAGAGCTGGCGTCCTTGATGACCGGCGTGAGCAGGCCGCGTTCGGTGTCGACCGCGATCGCCAGGTTCTCGGTAGCCGGGTAGTTGATCGTCTCGCCGTCGAAGGTGGAGTTGATGATCGGGTAGACCTGCAGGGCCTCGAGCGCCGCCTTCGCGAAGAAGGGCAGGAAGGACAACTTGTTGCCGGTCTTCGCCTGGAAGTCGGCCTTCACCCTGTCGCGCAGAGCCGCGACCTTGGTGACGTCGACCTTCACGACAGTCGTCAGCTGGGCGGTCTGCTGCATCGACTCGACGGCACGCTGCGACATGACCTTGGTGAGGCGGGATGCCTGCACCGAGGTGCCGCGCAGCGGCGAGACCTCGAGGGGTGCCGGAGCCGCGGGAGCAGCGGGCGCTGCCGCGCCCGCGCCGGAGGCGGCGTTGAGCACGTCCTCCTTGCGGATGCGGCCGCCGACGCCGGTGCCCGTGACCGAGCCCAGGTCGACACCCTGCTCGCTGGCGATCTTGCGCACGATCGGCGTCACAGATCGG
>NZ_JBLRDT010000197.1:0-4691 GCF_057512245.1 Gryllotalpicola sp. CP2-P1 | reverse complement strand
CCTCCGCGAGGATCCGCAGGTCGGCATTGGCCGACGCCGGCGCCGGCACCCCCTCGCGCGTCACCGCCCCGAGCGGCGCATAGCCCGTCCCCTCGATCTCGTACGCGCGTGCGGCGGTGCGCACGGCGCGCGCCGTCATCTCGTTCTTCGTCAGCGTGCCCGTCTTGTCCGAGCAGATCACGGTCACCGAGCCAAGCGCCTCGACGGCCGGAAGGCGGCGCGTGATCGCGTGCCGCCGCGCCATCTGCTGCACGCCGAGCGCGAGCGTGATGGTCACGAGCGCGGGAAGCCCCTCGGGGATCGCGGCGACCGCGAAGCCGATGGCCGCCGACACGATCTCCTGCAGGCCGAAGCCGTGCACGAAGAATCCGATCGCCGTCATCACGACCGTCATCGCGACGATCGTCCAGGCGATCAGCCGGCCGAAGCGCGCGAGGGCGATCGCGAGCGGCGTCTCGACGGCCTCGACCTCGGTGACGAGCGTCTGGATGTGACCGATCTCGGTGGTGCCGCCCGTGGCGACCACGACGCCGCGCCCCGTGCCCGCGGCGACGAGCGTGCCCGAGAACATCATCGACGTGCGGTCGCCGAGCTCAGCGGCCTGCGCGACCGGCTCGACGAACTTGGTCGACGGCTCGGCCTCGCCCGTGAGAGCGGATTCGTCGACCTGCAGGTTCGCCGCGTCGAGCAGGCGCACGTCGGCCGGCACCCGGTCGCCGGCGCGCACGCGCACCACGTCGCCGGGGACCAGCTCTGAGGCATCCAGCTCGATCCAGACGCCGGCGCGCATGACGTGCGCCTGCGTCGAGAGCATGCCGCGGATGGCGTTGAGCGCCTGCTCGGCCCTGCCTTCCTGCACCAGCCCGATGACGGCGTTGATCACGGCGACCGCGAGGATCACGGCGAAGTCGACCCAGTCGCCGATGACCGCCTTGAGCAGCGCCGACGCGAGCAGCACGTAGATGAGGACGTCTTTGAACTGCAGCAGCACGCGCTTCCACCACGGCGCCGACTTGGGCGGGCTGAGCACGTTGCGGCCGTGCTGATCGAGGCGAGCGGATGCCTCAGCCGCGGTGAGCCCCTGATCCGAACTCCCCAGGCCCTCGAGAACGGCGGCTGCGGGCGCTGCCCACGGTTCGCTGGTCTGGATCGTTCGATCGAGGTCCATGGAAATCAGTATGGTCAGCACGGCCTTCATGCGCTAGACTCATCTCAGATACAAGATGCATGGCAACCACGCCAGGCAGGACAGGAAGGTAACCGATGAACGAGCACACCCCCGTGAACCGCGAACTGGTCGTCGGCATCGACGGCTCGGCAGCGGCCCTCGGAGCGCTGCGTGAGGGTCTGCGCCTGGCACAGGCGCTCGGCTGCACGGTGCGCGTGATCAGCGCCTGGTCGTGGCCCGTCGGGCAGGGCTTCGTGCCCGGCCCCCCGATCAACTGGAACCCCGAGGCCGACTCGCTCGAGATCCTCAGCGACGCGCTCGCGAAGGTCGAGGTCCCCAAGGGCGTCGAGGTGGTCACGCAGTCCGTCTACGGCGACGCCGCCGACATCCTGATCGAGGCGAGCCGCCACGCCGAGATGGTCGTGACCGGCAGCACCGGCGCCGGCATGGCGCGGGCACTGTTCCTCGGCTCGGTGAGCACCCGGGTCGCACAGCGCGCCGCCTGCCCGGTGCTCGTGTGGCGCCCGATGGCCTCGCCGCTCGAGAGGGTCACGCCTGACGAGGCCGGTGCCGAGCTGATGCTCGGCTAGCGGCTGCGGATTGCCAGGGGACTGCCGGTTTCGACCGGCAGTTACTCTGTAGCGTTGCCCGCAACGATCGGCGGCTTGCCTTTTGTGTAGAAGGCTTTTCTGAGGCCGCGATCGAACGGGGGCCAGATGGCCACACCATTCACCACTGCCGAACTGCTCGAGGGGCGCCTGGGCGCGATCCGCACCACAACGCGGCGCGACGACGCTTTCGACGCGACCGCGTCGTACACGGCGGTCTCACGCGCCGTGAAGGCCGATGGGCTGCTGCGTCGGGCGCGGCTGTTCTACGCGCTCCTCGCACTCGGACTGCTCGTCGCGACCGCAGGCGACGTGGTGGGAATGGTATTGCTCGGCCACAGCTGGTTCCAGCTCATCCTGGCCGGCGTGCTCGGCCTGATCCTGACGCAGTTCGCGTTCCTCGCCCACGAGGCCGCGCACAAGCAGATCCTCGTCTCCGGCTCGGCCAACGACTGGGTCGGCCGCGTGCTCGGCACCTTCGTGATCGGCATGAGCTACGCCTGGTGGCAGAACAAGCACTCGCGCCACCACGCGAACCCGAACCAGCTCGGCAAGGACCCCGACATCGCGTTCGACACCATCTCGTTCACCGAAGAGGATGCCGCCCGCCAGACCGGCCTGCTCGCGTGGATCACGCGCCGCCAGGGCTACCTCTTCTTCCCCCTGCTGACGCTCGAGGGGCTGAACCTGCACTGGACGTCGTTCAAGCTGCTGGGGCGCCCCGAGCCGGTCAAGCACCGTGCGACCGAGATCGCGCTGATCGCCGCGCGCTTCGGGGTCTACCTCGGCCTGCTGTTCTGGTTCCTGCCGCCCGGCATCGCCGCCGCCTTCCTCGGCGTGCAGCTCGCCGTCTTCGGCATCTACATGGGGGCTTCGTTCGCACCGAATCACAAGGGAATGCCCATCATCCCGGCATCGGTGAAGCTCGACTTCTTCTCCAAGCAGGTGCGCACCTCGCGCAACGTGTCGGGCGGCTGGTGGGCGACGGCGCTGTTCGGCGGCCTCAACTACCAGGTCGAACACCACCTCTTCCCGAGCATGGCCCGCCCCCGACTGGCGGAAGCGCGTCTCATCGTGCGCGAGCACTGCGCTGCCAGCGGCATCCCGTACACTGAGACCACGCTGGCGCAGTCATACGCCATCGTGATCGCATATCTCAATAGGGTGGGGCTTCAGGCGCGCGATCCGTTCGCCTGCCCCGTCATCGCACAGTACCGGCGCGCATAGCGCCCCAGATCTTCCCGCGGCGCCCGACCAATGTCGGCCGGGCCGCGGCTCACGAAACGAAATCCGATTTACCTCTCTGCTTCACCGAACACCCTCGCCGCGGTTCACCCCGTCTGGCGGCAGGCCGACGACGACATCCACGTGGCGACGATCGCGGGCGAATTCGCCGGCTTCGTCGCCGCCTCGGCGAACGGCTTCGCGCTTCACGACGCACACGCAAGACCACGCGGGCTCTTCCCTACGCTCGCGCTCGCGTGCGAGGCTCTGAGCAGCGACGACTTCGACGTGGTGCACCTCGCCGTGCAGCACGTCCCCCCACGTCCGCGACGGCGCCGCCGCCGCGGAACGCCGGACCGCAACAGCCGTCCGGGAACACGAAAGAAAGACGACGATATGGCCACCGGCACCGTCAAATGGTTCAACTCGGAGAAGGGCTACGGCTTCATCTCCCCCGACGACGGCTCGGCCGACGTCTTCGCCCACTTCTCCGCCATCTCGGGCAGCGGCTTCCGCAACCTCGAAGAGGGTCAGAAGGTCGAATTCGACACCGAGCGCGGCCAGAAGGGCCCGCAGGCGGCGAACATTCGCCCCGCCCAGGCCTGAGCAGCCGTACCACGAAGTGACCGGCGGGTCTCCGCCGGTCACTTCGTCGTTCCGGCCGCACGCAGCCGTGCCGCCTCTATAGGGCCTACTCCCCGGAGAGGTCAAGGGAGTGTCCCGATCGCGGTTCTTCCGCGTACCGTCGAGGCCGACCCGGCACACCGATACATCAAGAACAGGGGGTCGCCGCCATGACCCAGCCAGACGCCACCTCCCCGGACGTCTGCCCCATCTGCGGAAGCATCCTGATCGATCGCGGCAACGCGCTCTACTGCGCGAGCTGCGATCTTTTCTATGAGGAAGACGACCACTCCGGCGGCGGCAGTGGTCAGGACGGCGGTTCGGAATCGCTCACGTGATCATCGACGAGTCGTTCCAGACGACCGACGTCGGCGAGGCCGAGCAGATCGCCCGCAGGGTGTACCCGCGCGCAGAGCTGCGCGAGCCTGCGACCGGCGACTTCACCTACCAGCACTTCACGCGCGGTGAGAACGGGGTCAACTTCACCCGGTTCAAGATCAACTCCCGCATGGACATCGCGGTCGACTTCCACGACGTGGCCGCCTTCGGCCTGCGCCTCGCGGGCCGCTACGCCGTCGAGTCGAATCGCGACCAGATCGACTCGTCGCAGCCCTTCCTGTTCACGCCCGGGCCCGGAAGCTCCAGCTCGGAGGAACTCGACGTTCTGATGGTGAACATCGACACGGAGCACCTTGCGAAGGCAGCTGCCGCGCAGCAGGGCGTCGATGACGCGCGACTGGTTTTCGGTCGACACGAGGCCGTCTCTCCCGTCATGCGCGCCCACTGGATGCGCACCGTCAACTACGCCTGGAACAGCGTGATCCAGGTCAGCGACGTCTTCCACAACGACGCCATTCGCGCGGCCACGTTCGAGACGGTCGTGACGGCCGCGCTCGCTGCGTTCCCGATCGATGTTGCGGCACGCGCGCGCACCTTCGACTTCGCGTCCTCGGCCGCCGTCCGGCGCGCGAAGGCCTTCATCGAGGACAACGCCGATCAGGCATTGACGGTGACGCAGGTCGCCGAAGCCGCGCGGATGTCCGTCCGAGCGCTGCAGCTCGGGTTCC
>NZ_JBLRDT010000196.1:0-4697 GCF_057512245.1 Gryllotalpicola sp. CP2-P1 | reverse complement strand
ATGGGGTGGGAGTCATGTGCCGACGCTAGGTCGGCGGCCGGCCGGGCACAGCTTCTGTTACCTCGCGGGACACACTGCTCAACGCGGCGTAACACGGGGTGGCGTGCGCGTGCCGCTGCTTGCGCTGCTCAGATCCTCTTCACGCTGCTCGGATCCGAGTGGCGTCGAGAGGATCTGAGCAGCGCGACCGCGGGGGCGGCCAACCGCCGAGCGGCGCCCGGCAGCCACGGTCGCGCGCACCGACTCGGCGAGCGCGACCACCAGCAGCCCCGCCGTGACACCGACGCCGGCGCGCAGCGTGGCCGGGCCGACGGCGTCGACCCCGCCGGCGAAGGCGATGCCCGTCACCAGCGCGATGCAGAACGTCGCCGAGAGCCGCTGGGTGAGCTGCAGGAACGAGGCGCCGAGGCCGTAGTCGGTGGGCGCGACGAACGACAGCGTGCGCGCCCTGATGAGGGGCTCGAACACCCCAGAGCCGAAGCCCATCACGAGCTGCACCGCGACGAGCACGGCGATCACCCATGCACCGCGCGGCGAACCGACGACGGGCACGAGCACCACCGCGGCGGCGGCCTCGATCGCGAGCGCGCCCGGGAGAGCCCAGGCCGCGAACAGATCGTGCATGCGGGCGCTCAGGCTCGAGCCGAGGATGCGGGCGAGGGAGCCGGGGATCATCAGGCAGGCGACCAACAGCCCAGGCATCCGATAGCCCTGCAACAGGAAGACCGTGATGATCGAGCCCTGCGCGCCGGCCGCGCCGAACCAGAGCAGCGCGACCACGTTGCCCGAGATGAAGCCGCCCGAGCGCACGAGGGCGGGCGCGAACAGCGGCGTGCCGCCGCAGCGCGCGAGTCGCCGCTCCCACCAGAACGTGACGGCGACCAGCGCGGCGACGAGCACGAAGATGCCGACGGATGCCTGCCGCGGCAGCTGCGACACGACGGGAACCGTACTCAGCAGCACGATGCCCGCGGTGAGGGCGATGCCGAGGGCGTCGAGCCCGCGGGGGCGGGCCACCGGCCGCGTGCGCGGCACGAACAGCGCCGCGAGCACGCCGGTCGTGATGACGAACGGCATGCTGATGGTCAGCACCGCCCGCCAGGCGACGGCCTCGCCCGCGGCACTGTCGCCCGCGACCGAGAGCACTCCCCCGGCGGTCAGCGGCCCGATGATCGCCGAGGCCGAGGCCGCGATGCTGTAGCCGGAGAGCGCGGCGACGCGGGCGCGACCGGCGAACAGATCCTGGATGATGCCGAGCACCTGCGCGCTGATCAGCCCCGCGCCGAAGCCCTGCACGCAGCGGCCGGCGATCGCGAAGCCGATCGCGGGCGACGCGACCGTGACGACCGAGCCGGCGAGGAACAGTCCGAGCCCGAGCAGGAACAGTCCGCGCCGCCCGTGCGCGTCGCCGAGCCGGCCGCCGGGCACGAGCCCGATGCCGAAGGTGAGCGAGTAGACCGACAGGAACCACTGCACCTGGTCGGTGCTCGCGTGCAGCGAGGTGGCGAGCGACGGCAAGGCGTAGTTCACGACGCCCTGGTCGGTGAGCGTCGCGAACCCCGCGAGCATGCACGCGAGCAGGGCGAGAGGCTGAGCGCGCGCCACCTCAGTCGCCCGCGGAGAGCTCGGCGTTGGCCTTCTTCTGGGCTGCCGTCAACGCCGAGTCGAAGCTGCCTCCCTGACCGAGATAGATCGCCTGGAACGCCGTGCTGAGATCGGCGGATGCCGCGGCCGCATTGGGCACGATGGGGTTGTCCAGCACGCCGGACTTGGTGCCGTTCGTGATGATTGAGGCGTCGAAGCCCTGCGACTTCCAGTAGTCGAGGTAGCTCTGCTGGGCGGCCGTCACGGCGGGGATCAGGCCCCCGGAGGCGCCGAGCGCCTTGCTTCCGTCTGCGCTGCCGACCCACGCGAGGACCTTCTCGATCGCTGCTTGATTCTTCGCCTTGGCGTTTCCGGCCGCGATGATGCTGTTGGTGACGGGGATTGTGCCCGCCGGCCCCGCGGGAATCTCCGCTGCGGCCCAGTTCAAGCCCTTCGCGGCTGCGATCGTGGCGAGGCTGTTGGATCCGCCTTCGAACACCGCGAGCTTGCCCGAGGTGAAGGCGCCGAGGGCATAGTCACCGTTGGTGTTCGTGTCGGACGCCGACGGCGCGACGTGGTACTTGTTGATCAGATCGACCGTGTACTTGATGGCTTCGGCCGCCTTCTGGTCGCTCGCGAAGGTGTACTTGCCGTCGTCCTGATACTTCCCTCCGTTCGAGCCGACGAAGTTGCCGATGATGTCGTCGAAGTCGTAGGCGGAGTTGAACCCGTATTGCGAGATGTGCTCGGGGTCGAAGCCTGCTTCGTCCGCGGTTTTGCCGTTCTTGTCGATGGTCAGCTTCTCGACCGCCTTGAGGAAGGTGTCCTTCGACGGGTCGTCGGGGTTCCAGCTCAGATCACTGACGTCGACGCCCGCTTTCTCGACCAGATCCTTGTTGTAGTAGAGGACCTTGCCGCCATCGACCAGCTGCGGAACGCCCCAGAGCTCGCCCTTGCGCGTGTACTGCGTGACGGCGGTCTGCTGCCAGTCGGGCACCTCGCTCGAGAGCTTCTTGCCGACATCGACGAGGTCGCCCTCGTCGGCGTACGGGGCGAAGTAGTAGGCGTTCGTCCAGAAGATGTCGGGACCGCTGCCCGCGGCGAGCCCGCTCTGCAGCTTCGTCCAGTAGTTCGCCCACGGGATCTGCTGCAGCTGGACCTTGACCCCCGGGTTCTTCTTCTCGAATTCGGCGAAGGACTTCTCGTAGGCCTTAGAGACGACGGGGTCGCTCCAGATCGCGAACGACACCGTGCTGGTGCCAGACGACGTGGAGCCGGTGGAGGAGCACGCGGAGAGCGCGAGCCCGGCCAGGGACGCCGCGACCAGGCCGGAGAGGGCGCGACGGGTACGAGTGCTGAACATTGGTGATCTCCGATCGGTGCATGGATGGGTCAATCGGTCCCCTGGATCGCCAGGGAGTCGGTGATGTGGCGTTGGAAGACGATGAAGAGCGCGATGAGCGGCAGCAGCGACACGGTGGTTGCCGCCGTTACGAGGGTCCAGTTGGCGCTGTACTGGCTCTGCAGATTGGCGGTCGCCACGGTGAGCAGCTGCCAGTCCGCCCCGTTGGTCACGATGAGCGGCCAGAGGAACGAGTTCCAGTGCGCGACGATCGTGATCACAGCGAGGGTCGTGATGATGGGGCGGCTGAGCGGCACCACGATCGTCCACAGCAGCCGCCCGTGGCCGGCGCCGTCGATCCGCGCGGCGTCGAGGACGTCCCGCGGCACGCGCAGGAAGTGCTGGCGCAGCAGGAACACCGCATACGGCGAGGCGAGCATCGTCGGCAGCGTGATGCCCCAGAATGTGTTGATCAGGTGCGCCCTGGCGAACATCAGATACAGCGGGATCATGGTGACGATCGCGGGCACCATCAGCGTTCCGAGGAACGTCCAGAACAGCAGTTCGCGGCCGGGGAACCGGATGCGGGCGAACGCGTAGGCGGCGAGCACGGATGCCGTTACCTGGGTTGCCACGATGACGACGGTGACGAGCAGCGTGACCCAGATCGCCGTTCGGAAGCCCGGGTTGACGGTGAGCAGGTCGACGTAGTTCTGCAGCGTGAGCTCGCGCGGGAAGCGCAGCACCCCCACGCGCGCCAGGTCCGCGGGCGACCGCAGCGAGGTGAGCAGGCTGAGCAGCAGCGGGCAGAGGACGACCACCGCCGAGAGCGTGAGCAGCACATAGGCGCCGGCATCGAGCAGCCGAAGCGAGCTTCGCGAGCGTGCGGGGCGTGCGGGGCGTATCGGGCGTGCGGGGCGTGCCATCAGTCGATCTCGTAGACAGTGCGGCGGCGGAAGTACAGCTGCTGGGCGAGGGTGGCCGCGGCGATCACGGCGAACAGCACGAGCGCCATCACCGCGGCCTTCCCGAAGTCGAGCGATTGGAACGCCTCGTAGTAGATGCGCCCGGCGACGAGGTCCGCCGCGCCCTGCGGGCCGCCGTTCGGCGCGAGGGCGTATGCCAGGTCGAAGAGCTGGAATGACGAGATGAGCCCCGTCACGATGACGAAGAAGAAGGTGGGGCGGATTAACGGCAGCCGCACCCGCAGCAGCGTCGCCCACGCGCCCGCGCCGTCGAGGCGGGCCGCCTCGAGAACGGTCTGGGGAATCGAACTCAGACCGGCCGAGAAGAACAGCGAGGTGTAGCCGACGCCCGACCAGAGGTAGACGGCGATAATCGACGGCAGCACCAGCGCGGGGTTCGACAGCCACTCGACGCGGTGGCCGGTGAGGGCGTTGAGCACGCCACCGTCGGGCGTGAAGATCCATTTCCACACCACGCCGAGGGTGAGCGGCGCACACACCCACGGCAGCATCAGGATGACGCGGAACACCCCGGTGCCCGGCAGGCGGCGCTCGAGGCAGAGACCCAGCACGAGCCCGAGCACGACCTGCAGTGGCAGCGAGACGACGACGAACAGCAGGGTGATTCCAAGCGAGCGCACGAACCGGCCGTCGGCGAACACCGCGCGCCAGTTCGCCAGCCCGGTGAAGCTGGCCGTGCCCAGCAGGTTCCAGTGCTCGAAGCTCAGCCAGATGACGACGACGATTGGAACCAGCAGGAACAGCGTCACCCCGACGAGGCTGGGCGCGACGTGCAGGTAGCCGGC
>NZ_JBLRDT010000195.1:0-4718 GCF_057512245.1 Gryllotalpicola sp. CP2-P1 | reverse complement strand
TCGGCGCAGCGCCTCGGCCGCCGCGGCGTCTGCTTCCGCGGCGTCGACGAGGCGCGCAAGCTGCACCGGGACGATGGAGGCGTAGCGCTGGGGCGCGCTGAGCCGGGCGGATGCCGCGACGAAGGCGGCCGCGTCGAAGTGCCCCCCGGCCATCACGATCGGCTCGGTGCCCGCATGGATCGAGCGCACGAGGACGTTCGTGCCCGCGACGTAGTGCGCCGGCAAGCAGAGCAGCCACTGCCCCTTGCCGCCGACGGCATCGGCACTCGCGGCCGCACTCGCGAGCAGCGCGGATGCCGAGAGCCCGACGCGCTTCGGGGTGCCCGTCGATCCCGAGGTCTCGATCACGAGGGCGACGTTGTCGGGCACTTCTTCGTCAGGCGAGGGTCTCGATACGGTCGCAGAGCGACCTACTCGACCATCGAAGGGGAGGATCGCGGGGCCCGTGCCGTCGAGCGCCGCGCGCAGAGCCGCCACCAGCGCCGGAACATCGGAATCCGGCATCCGTTTCAGTTCGCGCGTCATCGCTGCTCGCTCGCGCGCTCAGCGAGACGTGCGAAAACGGGGGAATGCGGCGCCGAAAGCCCGTCTCGGCACCCCTCGATCGCGCGTGCCATCAGAACTGCCACGGGAAGGGCGACCAGTCGGGCGCGCGCTTCTCGAGGAAGGCGTCGCGGCCCTCGACGGCCTCGTCGGTGCCGTAGGCGAGGCGGGTCGCCTCGCCGGCGAAGAGCTGCTGGCCGACGAGCCCGTCGTCGACCGCGTTGAAGGCGTACTTCAGCATGCGGATCGCCGTCGGCGACTTGCCGAGGATGGTGCGCGCCCACTCGAGCGCCGTCGCCTCGAGCTCGGCGTGCGGCACGACGGCGTTCACAGCGCCCATCTCGTAGGCGCGCTGAGCCGAGTACTCCTGCGCGAGGAAGAACACCTCGCGGGCGAGCTTCTGCCCGATCTGGCGCGCGTAGTAGGCCGAGCCGTAGCCGGCGTCGAAGCTGCCGACATCGGCATCCGTCTGCTTGAATCGCCCGTGCTCGGCGCTCGCGATCGTGAGATCCGCGACGGCGTGCAGCGAGTGGCCGCCGCCGGCCGCCCACCCGGGGACGACGGCGATGACGACCTTCGGCATGAAGCGGATGAGGCGCTGCACCTCGAGGATGTGCAGGCGGCCCGCGCGCGCGGCGCCCGCCGGCGAGACGGATGCCTCGTCGTCGCTGTACTTGTAGCCGTCGCGGCCGCGGATGCGCTGGTCGCCGCCCGAGCAGAACGCCCAGCCGCCGTCCTTCGGGCTCGGGCCGTTGCCCGTGAGCAGCACCACGCCGACGCGCGGATCGGTGCGCGCGTCCTCGAGCGCCGCGTAGAGCTCGTCGACCGTGTGCGGGCGGAACGCGTTGCGCACCTCCGGCCGGTTGAAGGCGATGCGGGCGACCCGGCCGGCGATGCCGTCGCCGGTCGAGAGGTGATAGGTGACGTCGGTCAGCTCGTCGAAGCCGGGCGCGACCGCCCACTGCGTCTCGTCGAAGATCTCGGAAACCCTGCGCGCGTCGGCCATGTCCTCCACCTTAAGGCTGACTTTCACGCCGTTCGGGGCGTGTGCAGACCGCGCGCACAGGGGGTGTCTGTACGTTGTCTGCTGGTGACCCGATACGACGATCTGCCTCTGTACGAGCCCGAGCACAAGCCCCGGCAGTGGTCCGACGCGCGCAGAAAGCGCTTCCGCCGCACCATGGCGTTCATCGCCGGGGGTCTCGCCCTGCTGCTGGTCGCCGGCTTCGGCTACGTGGGCTTCACCTATTGGCACTTCTCGAGCGGCATCCACCGCATCGGCGGCGTCGTGGGCGACGACAAGCCGGGCACCGCGCAGAACATCCTGCTGATCGGGAACGACCAGCGCCCCGCCAACATGACGCCCGAGCAGTACGCCGAGCTGTCGACGACCGATGACGGCGGCAGCGCGAACACCGACACGATGATCCTGCTGCACGTGCCCGCGAACGGGTCGTCGGCGACCCTGATCTCGTTCCCGCGCGACTCGTACGTGTCGATTCCGGGCCACGGCAAGGGCAAGCTGAACGCGGCCTACGTCTACGGCATGAACGACGCATCGGGCACCGCCGACCAGAAGGACGCAGCGGGCGTCAAGCTGCTGATCAAGACGATCCAGAACCTCACCGGGCTCACGGTGAACCACTACGTCAAGGTGAGCCTGCTCAGCTTCTACAACATCGCGAACTCGCTCGGGCCCGTCACGGTGTGCCTCAACAACGCGGTGAACGACCCGTACTCCGGGGCGGACTTCCCCGCGGGCGTCCAGAAACTGGACGCGCGGCAGGCCCTGCAGTTCGTGCGACAGCGCCACGGCCTGCCCAACGGCGACCTCGATCGCGCCGCTCGCCAGCAGTACTTCCTGTCGATGGAGGCGCAGCAGATGCTCTCCGCCGGCACGCTGCTGAACCCCGTCAAGCTCAACAAGGTCGTCGGCGCGGTCAGTTCGTCGCTCGAGATGGACGATCAGCTCAACCTGCTGTCGCTCGCCACCCAGCTCAAGGGCCTGAAGAGCGGGGGCATCCGCTCGGCCACGATCCCCCTGCTGCCCGACCCCTATGCGACCATCAACGGCCAGTCGGTCGTCATGATCGACTACGACGCGCTGCCCGACTTCATGGCGAGCGTCACGGGCGGCAAGACCGCAGCCCAGCGCGTGTCAGAGGCGAAGGCGGCCGACCCCTCGTCCGTCACGGTCGACGTGCTGAACGGCGCAGGCACCGCGGGCGGCTCGAGCACGGCACTCGCGACCTACAAGTCGCTCGGCTTCCAGACCGGCCAGCCGACCGACGCGCCCGCCTCGCAGCAGACCACGACCGTCTACTTCCCGAAGGGCGACGAGTCGCAGGCCAAGGCGGTGCTCGCGCACCTGCCCGGCGCTGCGGTCGCGCAGTCCTCCGACTACGAGCACGTCACCGTGATCCTCGGCACCGACGGCAAGATGCCGGTGGGCGCGTCGGATGCCTCGAGCGGCGGCACCTCGTCGGGTTCGGGCTCGTCGAGCTCGCCGTCGAAGTCGCAGGCGCCCGCGCCGTCGCCGAGCGCGTCGACGAAGAACTACAACAAGACCACCTGCATCAACTGATGGGTGCAGCGTCGGCCGCCGTTCCGCCCGTTCTTCCTGAGCTCGGCGAGGTGCTGGCCGGTGTGCGCGTAGTCGCCCTGCCGATGGTGACGCGGTTCCGCGGCATCACCGTGCGAGAGGCCGCCGTGTTCGAGGGCCCGAACGGCTGGACCGAGTTCAGCCCCTTCGTGGAGTACGGCGACGACGAGGCATCCGCCTGGCTCGCCGCCGCCTACGACTACGGCTGGGGGCCGCAGCCCGCGCTGCTGCGCTCGTCGATCCCCGTGAACGCCACGGTCCCCGCCGTCGCAGCCGACGCGGTGCCGGGTGTGCTCGCGCGCTTCCCCGGCGCCCGCACCGCGAAGGTGAAGGTCGCCGACCCCGGCCAGTCGCTCGCCGACGACGTCGCGCGTGTGGCTGCGGTGCGCGAGGCGCTGGGCCCCGAGGGGCGCATCCGCGTCGATGCCAACGCGCTGTGGAACGTCGACGAGGCCGAGCATGCGATCCGCGCCCTCGAGCGGTTCGACCTCGAGTACGTCGAGCAGCCGGTCGCGACCGTCGACGAGCTCGCCGAGCTGCGCCGGCGCGTCTCTCGACTCGGCATCCTGATCGCCGCCGACGAGAGCGTGCGCAAGGCGAGTGACCCGCTGGCCGTCGCCCGGGCGGGCGCGGCCGACGTACTCGTGATCAAGGCGCAGCCGCTCGGCGGGGTGCGCGCCGCGCTGGCCATCGTCGCGGAGGCCGGGCTGCCGTGCGTCGTCTCGAGCGCGCTCGACACGTCGATCGGGCTCGCGATGGGCGCGTCGCTCGCCGCCGCGCTGCCCGCGCTCGAGTTCGACTGCGGGCTCGGCACCGCCGCGCTGTTCGAGAGCGACGTGACGGATGCCCCGCTGCTGCCCGCTCGCGGCCAGATCACCGCCGGTCGGGTGGCGCCCACCGAGGCTCTGCTCGAGGCGAACGCCGCCTCGCCCGAGCGCCGCGCGTGGTGGCTCGCTCGCATCGAGCGCTGCCACGCGCTGCTCACGCTGCCCTCGCGGCGACAGTAGATGCCGTTTCCGCGCGCCGGGCTCTGATCGGGCGACAATAGGTGCCGCTGCGCCCGCGGTGTTTCGGCGTCTAATGTCGCCGCACGGCCGCGGCGCGGGCCTGGAGGCCATCTCGTGTCGCCGGGGCCGCCGCGCACCGCAGCCACACACGGCGGCCGCACGGCAGCGGCGCGTCTCGACGCGACCGAAGCTCAGTCCACCGGTGCCAGCTCGGCGATCAGCACGCGATCGCCGTCGAGCTCGCGGATCTCGTGGCGGGTCACGACGAAGCCGGCCGGGGCGGCCGCCGCCGCGAGTCCCTCCGGCGTCTCGAACGGCTCGTGGTTCGGGGCGTAGCCAGGCGTGGTCGGCGCGCCGTGGCCCTGCGCGTGGCCGCGGTCGGGCGCGGCGGCGAAGGTGGCCGTCACGAGCACCCCTTCGGGCGCGAGCACGCGCGCGAACTCCTCGAACGCGAGCTGCGGGTCGGCGAAGAGATGAAGGGCCGTCACGCAGGTGACGAGGTCTGCCGCGGCATCCTCGACCGGCAACCGCTCGGCCGCGCCCTCGAAGAACCGGGCCTCGGGCAG
>NZ_JBLRDT010000194.1:0-4720 GCF_057512245.1 Gryllotalpicola sp. CP2-P1 | reverse complement strand
GCATCCGCCCGGCCCGTGCCGGCCCCGTAGCTGCGCTGCCGCAGCGCGGGCGCGCACAGGAACGCCGCGACGACGAGCGCGAGAACGACGTAGAGCGCGTGCAGGATGCCGATGTGGTCGGCCAGGAAGCCGATGACGGGCGGCCCGCCGAGGAATGCGAGGTAGCCGATCATCGCGACGGCCGCCACGCGAGTGGTCGCGTTCCGCTCGTCGTCGGCGGCGGCCGACATGCCGAGCGGGAAGCCGAGCGAGGCACCGAGGCCCCACAGCACGGCGCCCGTGACGAACACGGCGGGCTGGCCGCCGATGATGAACAGCAGCAGGCCGATGACGCCGAGGCCCGCGGTGATGCGGATCGCCCATACCCGGCCGAGCCGGTCGACGACCGGGCCACCGGCGATGCGGCCCAGCGTCATCGCGACGAGGAACACGTCGAGCACGAGCGCCCCCGCGGCCTTCGTGGTGCCGTGGTCGTCGACGGCGGCGAGCGCGATCCAGTCGTTGGCCGAGCCTTCCGCGAAGGCCATGCCGAGCATGACGACGCCGATCATCACGAGCGTGACGTCGCGCCACACCACGATGCGCGCGACCACGGAGCGCCGGAAGCGCTGCCCCGTGCTGATCGCGGGGGTGTGAGCGGATGCCTCGGCCGCACCCGCCTCGTCGGGGGACTCGACCCGATCGGGCACGAACCGCACGGCGATCACGGCGACGACGATCAGGACGACGGCGACGAGCGCCAGGTGCAGCCACATCGGAATGTCGGCGGCCGCGGCGCCGGCGCCGGCGAGCGCCCCGAGCACGGTGCCGATCGAGAAGCACGCGTGCATGAGCGGCATGAGGGTGCGCCCGATGCGCCGCTCGACGCTGGCGCCCGAGACGTTCATCATCACGTCGACGGCGCCGTTGCCGAGGCCCAGCATCGCGAGCCCGATGACGGTCGCCGGGATGTTGCCCCAGAGCGTCGCACCGAGTCCCGCGAGTGCGAGCCCGAGCGCGCCGAAGACGAGCCCCGTCGCCATGCTCCAGCGCTCGCCGAGCACGTGGCTCGCGGCGGGTGCGACCACGAGGCCGAGGATCGCGCCGATGGAGATGCAGATGATGAGGAGTCCGACCTGGCCGGGGTCGATGTCGAGGGCGTCGCGCGCCGCGGGCAGGCGGGCGGCGAAGCTCGCCAGCAGCACGCCGCTCAGTGCGAAGACCACGAAGACCGCGTTGCGCCAGCTGCGCAATTCAGGGGCGGGGCGAGGGCGCGCGGGGGGTGCGGAGGGCTGGTCGGCGGGGCTGTCGGTGGTGCTCACGGTGTTGCTCACTTGGCTGATGCTTCGCATGTGAAGCGGTCGGAAGAGTTGCTGTGAATTCGACGCTCGAATCGATTCGAGCGCATGGTCCGGCTAACCTAGCTGAAACCCTGCCCGAAGGGAAGCCAGGGCCCAGCCGCCCGAGAAGGCCGAAGGAGCGTGCGTGACCGCTGTCGACAACTCCGTGGAGCATCGCCCCACGCTCGCCGCTGTCGCGGCGCGCGCCGGCGTCAGCGCCTCCACGGCGTCGCTGGCGTTCAGCGGAACCGGCCCGGTCTCCGACGCCACCCGCGAGCGCGTGCTGCAGGCCGCCCGCGAGCTGAACTACGCGGGCCCCGACCCGCGCGCGCGGTCGCTGCGCCGAGGCCGCAGCGGCATCGTCGGCGTCGTGCTCGAAGAGCGGGTGCGCGACGCATTCCGTGACCCCATCAAGATCGCGACCCTCGACGGCATCTCGGAAGAGCTGGGGTCGATCGACGCCGGCCTGCTGGTGCTCACCGAGGTGGCGGGCGAAGCCGAGGGCGACGAGAAGAACCCGGTCACGCTGAGCGACGCGCCCATCGACGGCGCCGTGCTGATGGGCTGCAGCCCCCGGTTCGAGGAGTCCATCGCCACGCTGCGCGCCCGCGGCGTTCCCGTCGTGGCGATCGAGGGCAACCCGGGCGATGACGACATCGTCATGATCCTGCAGGACAACCGCGAGGCGACCCGCAGGGGCGCCGAGCACCTCAAGGCCCTCGGCCACACGCGGGTCGCGATCGTCGCGCTCTCGCTCGACCGCGACCACCGGCGGGCGCTTGTGACCCCTGAGCGGATCGCCGCCGGCACGAGCGCGACGACGCTCGAGCGCCTCGCGGGCGCCCGCGACGTCTTCCCGGACGCGCCGGCGTACACGGGGGCGGGCTCGTACGTCGAGGAGGGGCGACTGGCCGCTCTCGAGCTGCTTTCGGGCGAGGCATCCGACCGCCCCACCGCGATCATCGCGCAGAGCGACCTGCTCGCCGCCGGCGTGATCCGCGCGGCGGAAGAGCTCGGCATCGCCGTGCCGGAGCAGCTCTCGGTGATCGGCTTCGACGGGGTGAAGGTCGACGGGCTGTGGCCCTACGACCTGACGACGCTGGTGCAGCCCGCTGCCGAGAAGGGCCGCGCGGCCGGGCGAGCGGTCAAGGCGATGCTCGCGGGCAACGACGTCGCGTCGCGCCTGTTCACGGCCGAGTTCCACGAGGGGAACACGACGGCGCCGGTGCCGGTGGTCGAGTAGCGCGCAGCGCGTATCGAGACCCGTTCCTGCGAGGAGAGGGTCTGGCTGCGATACGCCCGGATTCGCGCGGGCTACTCGGCCCGGCGGATACGGTGAGCGGCCTTACTCGACCAGCGGCGTCTTCCACGGCCCGCTCGACCCGGCCCTGTACTCGTCGAGGGGCACCTTGTCCTTCTTCCAAGCAGTGAGCACCGGGTCGACGAGCCGCCAGCACTCCTCCGCCGTGTCACCGCGCACGGCGAGCATGGGGTCGCCCTCGAGCACCCCGGCGAGCACCTCGCCATAGGCCGGCAGCTGGCCGGGGTTGAGTTCGGCGCGCAGCTCGACGTGGTCGATCGTGTACGGGTCGCCCGGCCCGTTCACGTCGAGCTCGAGCGTCATCTCGAGTGTCTTGAGGTCGAGGCGCAGCCGGTTCGGCCGGTCGGAGCCGCGGATGCGCTCGGGCACGTGCGCCGGGGGACGGAACGTGAAGACGATCTCGTGCCGCGGCGCGCCGAGCGCCTTTCCGCTGCGCAGCGTGAACGGCACGCCGGCCCAGCGGTTGTTGCGCACCTCGACCGTCAGCTCGGCGAGCGTCTCGGTCTCGTTCTTCGGGTCGACCCCCTCTTCGTCCACATACGACGGCAGTGCGCGGCCGTCGATGGTGCCGGCGGTATAGCGCCCGCGACGGGATGCCGCGGCCGGGTCATCCGCCCACAGCCGGGTCGCGCGCAGCGCGAGCGCCTTGAGATCGCGCACGTCGGTCGCCTCCAGGGCGGCAGGCGGCTCCATCGCCACGACGGCGAGCGTCTGCAGCAGGTGGCTCTGGATCATGTCGACCAGCGCGCCCGCGTGGTCGTAGTAGCGGGCGCGGCCCTCGAGCCCGAGCGTCTCGTCGAAGACGATGTCGACCGACGCGACGTGGGTGTTGTTGAGCAGCGGCTCGATGATGCGGTTCGCGAAGCGCGTGCCGAGGATGTTGAGCACCCCGCTCGTCCCGAGGAAATGGTCGACGCGGAAGACGTGGTCCTCGGGCACGAGCGTCGCGAGTTTCTGGTTGAGGGTGTGAGCGGATGCCTCATCGACGCCGAACGGCTTCTCCAGCGCCAGCCGGGTTCCCTCGGGCAGCAGCCCGACCAGCGCGTCGCAGGCTTTCGCGGTGATCGCCGGGGGCAGCGCGAAGTAGATGGCGGGCGGGTTCTCGCACGCGGCCAGCAGCTTCTTCAGGTCGGCGGGCTTCGTAACGTCTGCGGTGAGATAGCTCGTGCGCTTGAGGAGATCGGTGACCGCGCGGCCCTTCGCGCTGCCCGCCGTCATCGCCGCCGTGACGCGGTCCTTCCACTCGGCATCCGTATACGTCTCGACGCCCGCGCCGATGAGCTGCACCCGGCGGTCGGGCTGCACCGTGAGCAGGCCGCCGAGGCCGGGCATGAGCAGGCGCGCGGCGAGATCGCCACTCGCGCCCAGGATCAGCAGCGTCGCGGATTCGGTCGTGTCAGCTTTGGCCACGCTGCTGACGGTACCCGCGTGCGCCCCGTCGTCACAGACCCGGTCGTCACAGAGTCGGCTCATTCGCGCCGATGGGCCGCGTTCGTGACGACCCGGCTAGGCACCCGTGACCAGCCAGCGCGGCGAGCGGGCGCGCAGGCCGAGGGTGAGCGCGCGGGCGCCGAGATAGATGAAGGCGAAGGATGCCGCGAGCAGCGCGAACCCCAGCCAGGCGGGCAGCCCCGACCCAGGCACGAGCACTGCGACCAGCACGGCGCACGGCACGAAGCACGAGAGGTTGAGCAGCCCCGTGAGCGCGAGGTAGCGGGCGTCGCCGGCGCCGATCAGCACCCCGTCGAGCACGAACACGAAGCCGTCGAGCGGTGCGGCGACCGCGATCAGCGCCACCCCGACGGGCAGCACGGCGAGCACATGCGGGTCGCTCGTGAAGGCGCGCCCGAGCCAGGGCGAGAGCACGAGCACGACGGCGCCGAGCACGACCCCCGCCCCGATGCCCCATTGCAGGCAGCGCCGAAGCACCGCCCGCACACGGTCGACATCTGAGGCCCCGAGCCCGTGCCCGATCAGCGCCTGCGCCGCGATCGCGAGCGCGTCGAGCGCGAAGGCGAGCGTGTTGAACACCGTCATGACGAGCTGCCACCCCGCGAGCTCGACCGAGCCGAGCCGGGTC
>NZ_JBLRDT010000193.1:0-4731 GCF_057512245.1 Gryllotalpicola sp. CP2-P1 | reverse complement strand
GTGCCGCCCGTCGTCTTCGGAGTGCTGCTCATCGCGGCATGGCAGGCGTTCGTCGTCGGCGCCCAGATCAAGCCGTTCCTGCTGCCCGCGCCGAGCGCGATCTGGCAGATGATCCACCAGAACCCCGGGCTGATCTGGCGCGCGTCGCTCGTGACCGGCGGCAACGCTCTCGTGGGGCTGATCGCCGGCGCGCTCGTCGCGGTCGTGCTGGCGGCCGTCGCGGCAGCGGTGCGCGTGATCGACCACCTCAGCGCGCCCATCGTGGCCGCCATCGCCGTGCTGCCGATCGTCGCCGTCGCGCCGGTGCTGTACACGATGTTCGGCGCGGGCTCGCAGCTGCCGCGGCAGATCGTCGCCGGCATCGCGGCGTTCGCGCCCGTGTTCCTCAACACCCTGCGCGGGCTGCGGCAGGTGCGGCCGATCCATCGCGAGCTGATGACCGCGTATGCCGCGACGCCCTGGCAGGCCACGAGGGCGGTCACCCTGCCCGGCGCTCTTCCCCATCTCTTCTCCGGCGTCAACGTCGCGGCCTCCCTCGCCGTCATCTCTGCCCTCGTCGCCGAGTACTTCGGCGGGCCGCAGACCGGCCTCGGCTCGCTCATCACCTCGGCCGCCGCGAACAGCGGCTACGCAGCGGCCTGGGCCTACGTCGTCGGCGCGATCATCGTCGGCCTCGTCTTCTACCTCGCGACCCTGGGCATCGAGCGTGCCGTCTCGCGCGGCCGGGTCGCCTGAGCCCTCACCCCCACCCGCACCACCGGAACCGCACCCCGATTGGAGCACCACATGAAGCACAGCACCAGGCGCGCTCTCGCGCTCGCCGCAGCGGCCGCCGCCACGGCCGCCCTCCTGGCCGGCTGCTCGTCAACGCCGGCATCCTCGAGCAAAGCCACCACGAAGGCCGGCCTCACGCCGGTCAAGATCCAGCTGCAGTGGGCCGTGCAGGCGCAGTTCGCCGGCTACGTCGAGGCCGTCAAGCAGGGCTACTACAAAGACGAGGGGCTGGATGTCACGCTGGTGCCCGCCGGCGGCGACATCGTGCCGCAGACCCAGCTCGCGAACGGCGCCGTCGACTACGCCATCGCGTGGGCGCCGAAGGCACTCGCCTCGCGCGAGCAGGGCGCGGCCATCACCGATGTCGCGCAGATCTTCCAGCGCTCCGGCACCCTGCAGATCTCCTTCGCCGACAACGACATCACCTCCGTCAAGGACCTCAAGGGCAAGACCGTCGGCAGCTGGGGCGGCGGCAACGAGTTCGAGCCGTACGCGGCGATGACCGACGCCGGCCTCGACCCCGCCACCGACGTGAAGATCGTGCAGCAGGGCTTCGACATGAACGCGTTCCTCGACGGCGACATCGAGGCCGCGCAGGCGATGACCTACAACGAGCTCGCCCAGGTGCTCGAGTCGAAGAATCCCAAGACCGGCAAGCTCTACACCCTCGACGACCTCAACATCCTCAACTGGTCCGACCTGGGCTTCGGCATGTACCAGGACGGCCTCTGGGCCGACACGAACAAGCTGAAGAACGACAAGGCCTATCAGGACCAGACGACCAAGGTCATCGCGGCGACGCTGAAGGGCTGGGTCTACGCCCGCGACCACATCGACCAGACCGCCGCAGACGTGGTCGCCGCAGGCAGCCAGCTCGGCCTCAGCCACCAGACGTGGCAGACGAACGAGGTCGACAAGCTGATCTGGCCGTCGCCCGACGGCATCGGCAAGATCGACAGCAAGCTGTGGGACCAGACGGTCGACATCGCCCTGCACACCAAGAACGGCAGCGGCGCCACCGTCATCACCGCGAAGCCCGACGCCGACGCCTACACGAACACCTATGTCGACAAGGCGCTCGCCGAGCTCAAGGAGCAGGGTGTTGACGTCACCGGCGACGACTTCACGCCAGAGACCGTGACGCTGCAGCCCGGCGGCAAGTGACCGCCGGCGGGTGCCGGGCCGCCCGGCCCGGCACCCGCTGTGCCTCACCCGCAATACCCTGAACGAAAACGTAAGGAACCCGCATGCCCGCACTCGACCCGGCCGACCAGCAGCTCGCCCTCGATCTCGACCGCGCCCACGTCTTCCACTCGTGGTCGGCGCAGGGCGCGCTGAATCCGCTGGTGTTCGCCGGCGGCGAGGGCGCGCGCCTGTGGGATCACGAGGGCCGGCAGTACCTCGACATGTCGAGCCAGCTCGTCAACGTCAACATCGGCTACCAGCACCCGCGGGTCGTCGCGGCGATCAAGGCGCAGGCCGACGTGCTGACGACCATCGACCCGAAGCACGCGAACCTCACCAGGGGCCGCGCGGCGCAGCTGATCGTCGAGAAGGCGAACCTGAAGGGGGCCGACTTCGAGAAGGTGTTCTTCACGAACGGCGGCGCGGATGCGAACGAGAACGCGATCCGCATGGCGCGGCTCTACACCGGCCGCGACACCGTGCTCTCGACCTATCGCAGCTACCACGGCAACACGGGCGCCGCGATCGTCGCGACGGGCGACTGGCGGCGGATGCCCAACCAGTACGCCCGCGGCCACGTGCACTTCTTCGGCCCCTGGCTCTACCGCAGCGAGTTCTGGGCGACCACGCCCGAGGAGGAGTCCGAGCGCGCCCTGCACCACCTCGAGCGCGTCATCCAGGCCGAGGGGCCCGACACGATCGCGGCGATCCTGCTCGAGACGGTGCCGGGCACGGCGGGCGTGCTCGTGCCGCCGCCCGGCTACCTCGAGGGGGTGCGCGAGCTCGCGACGCGGCACGGCATCGTCTTGATCGCCGACGAGGTGATGGCCGGCTTCGGTCGCACGGGCGAGTGGTTCGCGCACCAGGGCTTCGGCGTCACCCCCGACCTGATCACCTTCGCGAAGGGCGTCAACTCGGGCTACGTGCCGATGGGCGGCGTCATCATCTCGCCGGCGATCGCGCACGCCTTCGATGAGCGGGTCTTCCCGGGCGGCCTGACCTACTCGGGGCATCCGCTCGCCGCCGCGTCGGTCGTCGCGACGATCGAGGCGATGACCGACGAGGGCATCGTCGAGAACGCCGCGCGCATCGGCCGCGAGGCGATCGGGCCGGCGCTCGCCGCCCTGCAGGCCGCGCACCCCGACGTGGTCGGCGAGGTGCGCGGGCTCGGCTGCTTCTGGGCGATCGAGCTGGTGACGGATGCCGCGAGCCGCACCCCTCTGCCCGATGTCGACATGGCACGCATCCGATCTGCCCTGCTCGCCCGGGGCGTGCTGCCCTTCGTGCAGAACAACCGCATCCACGTGGTGCCGCCGCTCGTGGTGACGGAAAGCGAGATCTCGGAGGCTTTCGGTCACTACGATGCGGTGCTGACAGAGATGTTCCCCGTCGCCCGATGACCGCCCTCCGAAACTGGACCGAGCGCGAACTCGCGCAGATCTCGGCAAGCGCAGAGCTGACCATCGCTGTGCCGCGGCGTGACGGCGGCTGGCGAGCGGCGGTGCCGATCTGGGTCGTGACGGCGGGCGGTTCCGTCTACGTGCGCACCTGGCGCCGGCGCGAGACGGGCTGGTACGGCGGCGCACTGCGCTCGGGCGAGGCGCGGGTCACGGTTCCCGGGCTCGAGGTGCACGTGTCGGTCACCGACGTCTCGGGCGACCCCGCGGTGCGCGCGGCCGTCGACGACGCCTATCGCCGGAAGTACGGCGGTGGGAGCGGGAGCGACACTGTAAGTGGCACCGTCACGGATGACGCCGCACGGACGACTCTGCGCCTGTCACCGCGTGCCTGAGCCGGGGTGCGCGAGCCGGAATGCGTGAGCTGGCGTGCGCGAGCCGGGCGACTTTTCCGTGCTCGGCGCGGGCGCAGCACGAGCGCCGACGCGATACCGTCGCGGCACTTGCACGAGGGAACAGTTTCGCGCGGCACCGACGCGTGCTCCAGAATCTGTTCCGCCATGCAAGTCATTCGAGGGCGTCGTCCGCATCGGTGGCCGACTCCGCCTGCGCGCGCCCGCCCGGTTACTCACGCGCGCCCGCCCGGTTGTCGGGCACCTGTCTCACAGCCGGGCCCCCAGTAGACTCAGGGCCGTGACTGACACCCGCCAGCAGCTGATCGACTTCATCAAGGCCGACGCCGTCTTCCACGGCGACTTCACGCTGACCAGCGGCAAGAAGGCCACCTACTACGTCGACATGCGCAAGGTGAGCCTCGACCATCGGGTCGCGCCGCTCATCGGCAAGGTCATGATCGAGCTCATCAAGGACGTTCCGGGCGTCGTCGCCGTCGGCGGCATGACCATGGGCGCCGACCCGATCGCCGCCAGCATCCTGCACCAGGGCGCTGCACAGGGGCTCGCCTACGACGCCTTCGTCGTGCGCAAGGAGCCCAAGGACCACGGCCGCGGCCGGCAGGTCGAAGGCCCCGACCTCGAGGGCAAGCGGGTCATCGTGCTCGAAGACACCTCGACCACGGGCGGCTCGCCGCTCAAGGCCATCGAGGCGCTCACGAAGGTCGGCGCAGAGATCGCCGGTGTGGCCGTCGTGGTCGACCGCGCCACGGGCGCGAAGGAGGCCATCGAGGCCGCCGGGTACCCCTATTACGCCGCCATCGGGCTGGAAGACCTGGGGCTCGCGTGACCGATGAGACCACGCCGCCGGCCGGCGAGCCCGAGCCCGGCACCACCGACTGGCTGCTCGCTCAGCTGAGCGGCGGCCGCATCGATTCTCGGCGTGAGCGCCGCGAGGCAGAGGCCGCTTTGGAGGCGGCGGG
>NZ_JBLRDT010000192.1:0-4738 GCF_057512245.1 Gryllotalpicola sp. CP2-P1 | reverse complement strand
AGCGCAGATCACCTCTGGCGCCCGCAGCGCCGAGTCTGTCCTCGACGAGGGGGCGCGCGAGCCCAACGGCCCCGCGGGCACGCTGCGCGTCACCGACTTCCTGCTCGCCATTCCGGCCATCGGGGTCACCAAGATGAAGGCGACGCTCGAACGACTCGAGATCTCGCAGGTCAAGCGGGTGGGCGGTCTCGGCCGCCACCAGCGCGAGCGGCTGCGCGAGTTCCTGCGCGAGCGCGCCCGGCTGTCGTCGAAGGCCAGGGGCGCGGCGCGCCTCGTCGTGCTGGCCGGCCCCACGGCCGTTGGCAAGGGCACCGTCTCCGCCTACATCCGCGAGAACTACCCCGAGGTCGTGTTCTCGGTCTCGGCGACGACTCGCAAACCGCGCCCCGGCGAGGTCGACGGCGTGCACTACTACTTCGTCGACGACGCCGAATTCGACCGCATGATCGAGGCCGGCGAGTTCCTCGAGTGGGCCACCGTGCACAACATGAGCCGCTACGGCACCCCGCGGGCGCCTGTGCGCGACGCCCTGGCGGCCGGCCGCAACGTGCTGCTCGAAATCGATCTGCAGGGAGCCCGGCAGGTGCGCGCCAACGACCCCGACGCCCTGCTCGTCTTCCTCGCGCCGCCCACGTGGGACGAACTGGTGCGCCGCCTCATCGGCCGCGGCACCGAGTCGCCCGAAGAGCAGCGCCGCCGGCTCGAGACCGCCAAGGTCGAGCTCGCGGCCGAGGGGGAGTTCGACCGCACCGTCGTGAACACGACCGTGCCGGAGGCCGCGCGCGAGGTCGTAGACTTGATGTCTGTGCCGCTTCGGGCACACGCGCGCGAGTGAGTCGCGCCCCGCGATCTCTTCACTGAAGATCACAGACTTTTCCGGATAGGAGTACCCCCATGGCGACGTCCCAGAAGGGCATCATCGACCCGCCGATCGACGAGCTGCTGAGCAAGGTCGAGTCGAAGTACGCGCTCGTGATCTTCGCGAGCAAGCGCGCCCGCCAGATCAACGACTACTACGCCGATCTGCACGAGGGCAGCCTGTTCGACAACGTCGGCCCGCTGGTCGACTCGTCGGTCGACGACAAGCCGCTTTCCGTCGCCCTGCACGAGATCAACGAGGACAAGCTCGTCGTCAAGCCGATCGCCGAGCAGTAGAACGCGGCTCAAGTCACAGTGAGCAAGGATGCCGCCGGGACGCCCCGTCTGACCATCGTCGTCGGGGTGACCGGCGGCATCGCCGCGTATAAGACTGTCTCGCTGGTGCGCGGCTTCGTCCTCGCCGGCCACGACGTCCACGTCGTGCCGACCGAGGCCGCGCTGAAGTTCGTCGGGAAGCCGACGTGGGAGGCGATCAGCCGCAACCCCGTGACCACCGACCTCTACGACGGCGTCGACGAGGTGCGGCACGTGAGCCTCGGGCACAGGGCCGACCTCATCGTCATCGCGCCGGCCACGGCCAACACGATTGCGAAGCTCGCGCACGGCATCGTCGACGATCTGCTGACCAACACGGTGCTGGCCTCGAAGGCCCCCGTCGTGATCGCCCCTGCCATGCACACCGAGATGTGGCAGGCGGCAGCCACCCAGGCCAACGTGCGCACCCTGCGCGAGCGGGGCGTCGTCGTCATCGGCCCGGCCTCCGGCCAGCTCACGGGCAGCGACTCGGGCCCCGGCCGCATGGAAGAGCCCGAGACGATCGCGCAGGCGGCGCTCAAGAACGTCGTGGGGGCGGGGCCGGCCCCGCGCGGCAGTGCGGCACAGGCATCCGCCGCCCGCGCGCGGCGTGCCCGCGTCGACGACGCGAGCGAGACCGCGCGACTCGACCTCGACGGGCTACGCGTCGTGGTGACGGCAGGCGGCACGCGCGAGCCATTCGACCCCGTGCGCTTCATGGGCAACCGCTCGAGCGGCAAGCAGGGCATGGCACTCGCCGCGGCCGCGGCCGCGCGCGGTGCCGCCGTGACCCTGATCGCGGCGAACGTCGGCACCGACGCCCTGCCGAACGGCATCGCCGTGGAGCCGGTGAGCACCACCCTCGAGCTCGAGAAGGCGGTGACCGAGGCGGCGAAGTCCGCCGACGTGGTCATCATGGCGGCCGCCGTCGCCGACTACCGCCCCGCCCAGGTGCAGCAGGGCAAGATCAAGAAGGAGCACACGGGCGACAGGCTGACCGTCGAGTTCGTCGTGAACCCCGACATCCTCGCCGAGCTCGCCGCCTCGCGGCGGGAAGGGCAGACCGTGATCGGATTCGCCGCCGAGACCGAGCCCGACCCGGCGACGCTGCTCGAGCTCGGCCGATCGAAGATCGCGCGCAAGGGCTGCGACTTCCTGGTTGTGAACAACGTCGGCTGGAACCATGGTTTTGCCACAGATGACAATGACGTCATCGTCTTGAACCGCTCGGGCGATATCGTGATGGAGGCTTCCGGAACGAAGTTGTCGGTGGCCGACCGCATCCTCGACGCGACGCTGAGTCGCAGCTGAGGCACCACGACCAGATCGCCTGACGCGAACCAGACGCCTCCGGCCCGAACCAAGGAAGAATCATGGCTCCATTGCGCCTCTTCACGTCCGAGTCCGTCACCGAGGGTCACCCCGACAAGATCTGCGACCAGGTCTCCGACGCGATCCTCGATGCCCTGCTCACCGTCGACCCGAGGGCCCGCGTCGCCGTCGAGACGATGGTCACGACCGGCCAGGTCCATGTCGCCGGCGAGGTGACCACCTCCGGCTACGTCGAGATCCCGCAGATCGTGCGCGAGAAGATCTCGTCGATCGGCTACACGTCGTCCGACGTGTGGTTCGACGGCCGCTCGTGCGGTGTCTCGATCTCCATCGGCGCGCAGTCGCCCGACATCGCCCAGGGCGTCGACGACGCGTTCGAGACCCGCGAGGGCACGAGCGCCGACGAGCTCGACAAGCAGGGCGCCGGCGACCAGGGCATCATGTTCGGCTTCGCCACGAACGAGACGCCGCAGCTCATGCCACTGCCGATCTGGCTCTCGCACCGCCTCTCCGAGCGGCTGACCGCCGTCCGCAAGTCGGGCGAGCTCGACTTCCTCCGCCCCGACGGCAAGACCCAGGTCACCATCGGCTACGAGGGCTTCACGCCCAAGACCATCGACACCGTCGTGCTCTCGACCCAGCACTCGCCCGCCATCGGCCTCACCGAGCTGCGCGAGGCCGTCGAGCGCGTCGTGATCCGCCCCGTCCTCGAGACGGTCGACCTCGACACCTCCGAGCTCAAGCTGCTCATCAACCCGACGGGCAAGTTCGAGATCGGCGGCCCGCACGGCGACGCCGGCCTCACCGGCCGGAAGATCATCGTCGACACCTATGGCGGCGCCAGCCGACACGGCGGCGGCGCGTTCAGCGGCAAGGACCCGTCGAAGGTCGACCGTTCGGCCGCCTATGCGATGCGCTGGGTCGCGAAGAACGCGGTGGCCGCCGGCTTCGCCGACCGCCTCGAGGTGCAGGTCGCCTACGCGATCGGCGCCGCGCACCCGGTCGGCCTCTACGTCGAGACCTTCGGCACAGAGAAGCTGCCCGTCGATCAGATCCAGAAGGCCATCACCGAGGTCTTCGACCTGCGCCCGGCTGCGATCATCCGCGACCTCGACCTGCTGCGCCCCATCTACTCGCAGACGGCCGCCTACGGCCACTTCGGCCGTGAGCTCCCCGACTTCACGTGGGAGCGCACCGACCGCGTCGACGCTCTGCGCAGCGCAGCCGGCCTCTGATCGGCGGCGCCGCGTGGCATCCGTCGCGCGCGTCCTGATCGACACGCCTCTGCCGCAACTCGACCGGCTGTTCGACTACGCGATCCCGCCCGCCCTGGCCGACCAGGTCGTCCCGGGCGTGCGGGCCACCGCGCCGCTGCGCGCCGAGGGGCGACTCGCCGATGGGCTCGTCGTCGAGGTCGGCGACACGAGCGACTTCGACGGCGCGCTGACTCCGCTGGAATCCGTCGTCTCGGCGGCGCGTGTGCTCGCCCCCGAGGTGTGGGCGCTCGCGCGCCGCGTCGCCGACCGGCAGGCCGGCAGCGCCAACGACGTGCTGCGCCTCGCGATTCCCCGGCGGTCGGTCGCCGTCGAGCGGAAGTGGCTCGCGCAGGGCGCGCCGCGCGAGGTGCCTCGGGCGGCGCATCCTGTCGCGGGCTACGAGGGCGGAGTGATCGAATCGGCGGTCGACGACGGCGGCAGGGTGGCGCTCAGGTCGCTGCCGGGCGTCGTCGAGCTCGCCGACGGCAGCTGGGTCGGCCGCTGGGCGGTCACCCTCGCCCAGGCGGCCGTGCGCGCGGTCATCGACGGCCGAACCGCGATCCTCGCGGTCCCCGACTACCGAGACCAGGAGCAGCTCGAGGCGGTGCTCAGCACCATGGTGCCGGCCGGCACCGTGGCCTCCCTCGACGCGCGGCGCACCAACGCGCAGCGGTACGCGGCTTTTCTGTCGTGCCTCGCTCACCCCGACGACAGCGGGCACACGCCGCGCATCATCGTCGGGAACCGCTCGGTGGTCTACGCCCCTGCGGCAGAGCTCGGGCTGATCGCGCTCTATGACGACGGCGACCCCCTCTTCGCCGAACCGCTCGCGCCCTACGCGCACGCCCGTGACGTCGCCCTCGTGCGCCAGCAGCAGCAGGGCGGCGCGCTCATCTTCGCCGGGCACACCCGCTCGGTCGAGGTGCAGCGGCTCGTCGAGCTCGGCTACCTGCACGACGTCGCCCCGGTGCCGCTCG
>NZ_JBLRDT010000191.1:0-4739 GCF_057512245.1 Gryllotalpicola sp. CP2-P1 | reverse complement strand
TCGCGGCCACGGCCACGGCCACGGTCGGATAACGAAACATTTCTTGTTTTGCAGGAAACCTTGACGCTGATTTTCGCCGTGATTACCTTCATCCCCGAGTGACAACGGGGTCCGCTCGCGCGCACCCCAGCCTCGAATCACGCCAGGTCCCCCGGCCGGGCGCTCACCCGGGCACGACGACGTGCCCGCGACCAACGAGGAAGAACATGCGATTCCCATTCCGATCGAAGAGCGTTCTCCGATCGCTCGCCGTCCTCGCTGCGGCAGGCCTCGCCGTGACGGGCCTGGCGGCATGCAGCGGCGGCGGCGCGAGCCAGGGCTCGGCCGGCTCCGCCACCAAAGGCACCATCAACTGGTGGGGCTGGACCCCGACCAACACCGACGAGGCGAAGGGCTTCATCGCCGCGTTCAACAAGCAGTACCCAGACATCAAGGTCAACTTCAAACTGGTCGGCATCTCCGACTACCAGGCCGCGATGCGCCCCGCCCTCGCCTCCAACAACGGCCCGGACGTCTACGACCTGCAGCCCGGCGCGTACGTGCAGCAGTTCGGCAGCTACGCCGAGGACCTGACCCCCGTCGCCAAGAAGGCCCTCGGCAGCGACTGGAAGTCGAAGATCGCGAAGATCGCCGTCGACGGCCTCAGCTCGAAGGGCAAGCTCACCGCCCTGCCCATCGGCTCGACCTTCGCCGGCTCGCTCTGGTACAACGCCGATCTGTTCAAGAAGTTCGACCTGCAGCCGCCGAAGACGCTCGACGAGTGGAAGCAGGTCTGCGCGACGTTCAAGGCGAACAACGTCGGATGCTTCGCCCAGGGCGCCTCTCAGGAGGGTTTCGACCAGGACACCCTGCAGGCGATCGCGAACTCGGTCGACCCGGGCTTCTGGACCAAGGCCTCCAAGGGCGACGAGAAGTGGGACTCCCCGCAGATCGTCAAGACCCTGAGCATCTGGAAGGAGCTGTTCACGAGCGGCATCATGCAGGAGGGCGCTCTCGGCGCCCAGCAGTACCCCGACGTGAACAACGCCTTCCTGACCGGGAAGTACGCGATGGTCATGATGGGCAGCTGGTACACCCAGTACGCGACAGAGGCCGCCATGACCCAGGCCATCTCGGCGGCCGGCGTCGCGGGCGCCAAGCCGTTCCCGATCCTGCCCATGCAGTTCCCCGACGTGGCAGGCAAGGGCAACACGAGCGAGATGTTCGGCGACGCAGACTACGGTCTCGCGGTGGCCAGCAAGTCGAAGAACCGGGCGGCCGCCGAAACCTTCGTCACGTGGATGGCGACCAGCAAGGAAGGCCAGCAGCAGATCGCCGACCGACTCGACACGACGCCCGTGCTCGCCGGCGTCGCCCCGAACTTCGACAAGATCGCGTTCGTCGACCCGAGCATCCAGTCGGGCCCCGTGAACGACTATCTCAAGGGCACGGCGAGCGTCGACGAGCCGCGCTTCGCGCTCCTCAACGCCGACATCGAGAACGCCTTCCTTGCGGCGGCGCAGTCCGTTGCGAGCGGCAGTGCGACTCCGCAGAAGGCGGCGGCGACGCTGCAGCAGGCCGCGGACGCAGCGAAGGCAGCGAACGGATGACGGTCGCCTCACAGCGCCTGACCGCGAGCGGGGTCGGCTCATCGAGCCGGCCCCGCCGCCGCCTCACCGCCCCCGGCCTGCCCTGGATCCTGCCGGCCCTGGTGCTCTCGGTCGGGCTGATCTACTACTGCATCGCCTACACCGGCTACATCTCGACCCTCAACTGGGACGGCGCGAGCCCCGACAAGATCTCGGTGGGCGCGCAGAACTACCTGAACATCGCCCGCGACCCGATCTTCTGGCGCGCGATCTGGCACACGGTCGCGTTCTTCGTCGTCACCTTCGTCGTGCAGACCGTGCTCGGCGTCGTCTTCGCCGTGATCATGCACTCGCGCATCCGGCTCGCGGTGCTCTACAAGGTCGTCGTGTTCGTGCCCGTCGTGCTCGCCCCGGCGATCATGGCGCCGGTCTTCCGGCAGATCTTCGCGGCCGACGGGCAGCTCAACTGGCTGCTCGCGCACGTGGGGCTGGGATTCCTGGCCCAGCCCTGGATCGGTCAGGAATCCACCGCGCTGCCGGTCATCATGGTCATCACGATCTGGCAGTGGACCGGCCTCACCTTCGTCCTCTACTACGCCGCGATGAGCCAGATCGACCAGTCGCTGCTCGAGGCGGCGCGCATCGACGGCGCCGGCAATCTGCGCACCCTGGTCAGCATCATCTGGCCGAGCCTGCGCGGCACGACGGTCGCCCTCGCGATCCTGGGCGCGATCGGCGCGCTCAAGACCTTCGATGTGCCGTGGCTCGTCACGATCGCGGGCCCGAACAACGCGACCCAGTTCCTCGGCACGTACATCTACCAGATGACCATTCAGCTGGCCCACGTCGGCTACGGCGCCGCGCTCTCGATCGTGCTGCTCGTGATCGCCCTCGCGATGGCGATCGTGCTGCAGCTCGTCGGCCGCGAAGACGGCGGCGGGCGGGCCGGCCGCGCTGCACGGCGCCGCGCGAGGGAGGGCCGCTGATGTTCGAGGTGCGCAGGTGGTGGAGCAAGGGCATCCTGCAGCTGGTCGCCACGCTGCTCGTGATGCCGTATCTGCTTCCCCTCGTCGCCATGGTGCAGGGCTCCTTCCAAGGCGACGGCTGGGGCAACTACCGCGACGTGCTGCAGGTGCCCGGCTTCTTCCGCTTCTTCGTGAACAGCGCGGTCATCGCCGCGGGCGTCATCGTGATCGTCTACGTCGTCACGATGCTCGCGTCCTACGGATTCGCCAAGCTGCACATCCGCGCCCGCGAGGTCTACTTCTGGCTGCTGCTCGCCTGCCTCACGCTGCCCGAGGTCGTGCTGCTCACCCCGCTGTTCACGACGACGCAGACGGTGGGGCTGTTCAACACCTACTGGGCCGTCATCCTGCCGCTCGCGGCGCTGCAGGTGCCGTTCGCCGTGCTGCTCACCCGCAACTTCATCAACGGCCTGCCCGACGAGATGTTCGAGGCGGCCCGGGTCGACGGGGCGAACTCGGTGCGCGGGTTCCTGTACCTCGTGATCCCACTGACCCGGCCCATCGCGGCGGCGGTGCTCATCTTCACGCTCATCGGCGCGTGGAACGACTACCTCATGCCGCTCGTCTTCCTGCAGTCGCAGGACATGCAGACCATCACCCTCGTCCCGCAGTTCTTCGTCGGCGAGTTCAGCAACGACCAGACCAAGATCTTGGCCTCGGCCGTGCTGACCGCGATCCCCGAGGTCGTCGCCTACCTGTGCCTGCAGGGCCTGTTCGAGCGCGGCCTCTCGGCCGGCGCCATCAAATGAGTCGCTGAAGAGCGCACCCCAAGGAGAACGAATGCCACTCATCCAAGTCGACCTCGACGCCGAGCTGTACGCCCGCAGCGGCGATGCCATCGGCGACGCCGTGCACCAGGCGCAGATCGACGCGCTCGGCATCCCCGCCGACGACCGCTTCCAGGTGTTCCGGCCGCACGCGGCGGGCGAGCTCAAGTTCGACCCCGGCTACAACGGGGTCGACCGGCAGAAGCTCCTGCTCATCCAGGTCACGGCGGTGCACATGTACCCCGTCGCGGTGAAGCGCCGCTTCTTCGAGGCGGTGGTCGAGCGGCTCGCACCCCTCGGCGTGCGCCGCGAGGATGTGCTGATCTCGCTCGTCGAGAACGGCTTCGAGGACTGGTACGCGGGCAAGTGACGGACGGGACATACGGGATGCACGACCACGACAGCGCCGCGCTCGCGGTGCTCTTCATCGGCGGCACGGGAACCATCAGCGCGTCGTGCGTGCGGCTGGCCGTGGCGCACGGCTTCGCCGTGACGGTGCTGAACCGCGGCGCCAACGGGACCGGGCGCGAACTGCCGCCCGAGGTCGAATGGCTGACGGGCGATGTGACGGATGACGCATCCGTTCTCGCCGCGATCGGCGATCGCTCCTTCGACTCCGTCGTGAACTTCCTCTCCTACGACGAAGACGACGTCGCGCGCATGGTCGCGCTGTGGAGCGGCCGCACCCGGCAGTACGTGCACATCAGCTCGGGGTCGATCTACGCGAAGCCCGTGCTCAGCACGCCGATCACGGAGTCCACCCCGACGGCGCCCAACCCGCCGCTGCCGTATGCCACCGCGAAGTGGCGCGCCGAGCAGGCGCTCGCGCGGGCGCATCGCGAGCAGGGGTTCCCCGTCACCGTCGTGCGCCCCTCGCACACCTATGACGACGCGAACCCCCCGCTGCCCGGCGGCTGGGCGGTCGTCGACCGCATCGCCCGAGGCGACGAGGTGCCGGTGCATGGCGACGGCACCTCGCTGTGGACGCTGACGCACGCCGAGGACTTCGCCCAGGGCCTCGTCGGGCTGCTCGGCAGCGACCGCGCGATCGGCGAGGTGTTCCACATCACGGGCGACGACGTGCTCACCTGGGACCAGATCCACACGCTGTTCGCGCGCGCGCTCGGGGTCGAGCCGCGCCTCGTGCACGTGCCGAGCGAGTTCTACCCCGTGGTCGCCCCCGAGTGGTTCTGGTCGGGCGAGTTCGTCGGCGATCTGGGCCACTCGGCCGTCTTCGACAACGCCAAGATCCGCCGCTTCGTGCCCGGCTTCGCGCCCAAGCTCACGTTCGAGCGCGCCGTGCGACGAATGCTGGACTGGCGCGCCGCCCACCCCGAGCTCGCGGTCGGCGACGCCGCGACGGAGGAGGTCCTGGGCCG
>NZ_JBLRDT010000190.1:0-4764 GCF_057512245.1 Gryllotalpicola sp. CP2-P1 | reverse complement strand
CGAGACGCCCCCGAACACCGCCCCGACGAACGCGCCGGGCAGCGTGACCAGCCCCGTCGTGCGCGTCTGGTCGGTCGTGGGCACCATCGCCGCGTGGATCGCCCGGCGCACGAGATCGCGCGTGGCCACCCGCGGCGTGGCGCCCAGCGCGAGCCATCCCTCGACGTCCTCCCACCGGTCATCGACGAGCTCGACGAAGCGGCGGCCGCTGAGCGTCGCGATCGTCATCGCGTTGCCGATCACGATGCCGCCGATCGCGAGCACGTAGCGTGGCGAGAATTCGATCGCCCCCGTGAGGAACACGATCGCCAGGGTGATCAGGATGCCCGCGCCCATCGCGACGGCCACGGGGGTGAGGCGTTCGCGCAACGCGCCGAGGCGCCGCGCCGCCGTCCAGGATGCTACGGCGAACATGACGACGAGCGCGGCGCCGATCCACAGAGCGCTGTGGATGATGCCCGAGAGGACGAGGCTGATCGCCGCGAGCTGCAGTGTTCCGCGCAGCACGGCGAGCGCCGGGGCGAACGGCTTCGGTGCGCCGGTCCACGCGAGCAGGCCCGTCGCCAGGGCGACGAGGGCCAGCACGCCGACGAGCGAGAGCGCTGCGGTTCTGAGCTCGAGCATCGATTTGCGCCGGCGTCAGTCTTCGCCGATGTCCTCGTTCCACAGGTGCGGGTGCTCGTCGATCCAGCCGCTCATGAGGGCGATGAGCTCAGGGTCGTTGACGACGGTGACCTCGACGCCGTTCTCTGCGAGCCATTCCTGGCCGCCGAGGAACGACTGGTCGTCGCCCACGATCACGCGACCGATGCCGAACTGCCGCACGAGCCCCGAGCAGTACCAGCACGGCGACAGCGTCGTGACCATGACGGTGTCGCGATAGGACCGCTGCCGGCCCGCGTTGCGGAAGGCATCCGTCTCGCCGTGGATCGAGGGGTCGTCCTGCTGCACCCGCTGGTTGTGGCCGCGGCCGAGCAGTCGCCCGTCTCGGGTGAAGAGGGCGGCGCCGATGGGAATGCCGCCCTCGGCCAGACCCGCGCGCGCCTCCTCCACGGCGACCGCCAGCTTGGCGGCATCCGTCTCATACAGCGTCTCGCCCATCGCGCCCACTTACCCGCGCTCGTCTGCCGCGTCGACGCCCACGACCAGCTCGGGCTCGCTCTCGAGCGGGCCGCCCAGCCGCACCTTGAAGGCGCGGAACAGCGCCCAGTAGATGACGGCCGCCAGCACGAAGCCGACGAACGGAGTGATGTCGCCGACGTGCTCCGCGAGCGGGCCGGCGTAGAACGACTGGTTCGAGAACAGCCAGATCGAGATCGCGCCACCCACGACGAGCGCGATCGGGCCGGCCCAGTTGCGGTACTTCGCGCTGTCGGGCACGAACTCGGCGATCGAGGTGCCTCGGCGCAGGAAGCGGTCGACCAGGATGACGCCGAGCCACGGGGCGATCCAGTAGGCGATGACGAGCAGGAAGTTCTCGTACCACTCTTCGAAGTGCTGGTCGAGCACCGCGACGAGTGCGATGAAGAAGCCGATGATGCCGAAGCCGAGAGCGATGATGGCGCGTCGCAGGCCGAAGCGGATCTTGATGCCGGCCGCCAGGAACGACATCGCGCCCGAGTAGATGTTGAGCGCGTTGGCGGCGATCGCGCCGACGCAGATCGCGAGCAGCGTGAGGTCGCGCAGCCAAGTCGGCAAGGAGTGCACGAAGCTGTCGGTCGGGTTGTCGCCCGGGAACAGGATGTAGACGGATGCCGCACCGGCGATCATCAGCACCGTGCAGCTCACGAAGTCGCCGAGACCGGCCGCCAGCCCGAGCTGCAGCTTGCTGACGTCCTTCTTCTGGTAGCGCGTGTAGTCAGAGGCGTACGGGTTCCAGCCCGCGGCGTAGCCGAACGCCGCAGACACCGTGAGCGTGAAGCCCCCGAAGCCCCAGCCGGCGCCCTTCGGTGCAGCGCCGTCGCCGGTGTGGCTGAAGATCACGATGACCGCGATCAGGAAGATGATGCCGAGCACGATGGCGGCGTAGCGTTCGAAGTGCTGCACGAGGTCGTGGCCCACGAACGCGAGCCCCACCTGCACGACCACCACGATGATGAGCGCGAGCCAGGCCGGCATGCCGGTCAGTGCGCTGAGCGCCAGCGTGCCGCTGACCGAGTTCGTCGCGAACCAGCCGAGGCCGGCCATCACGGTGTTGATGGCGGCGGGCAGGATGTTGCCGCGCGTGCCGAACGCGGTGCGGCTGAGCACCAGCTGGGCGAGGCCCTCGCGGGGGCCCCAGGTCGAGAGGATGCCTTGAGTCAGCGACCCCAGCGCATTGCCGATGACGATCGCGAGGATGGCGGCAGGAAGACTCAGGCCGAAGAACGCCACGGCGATCAGGCCGACGTACACGGTCGCGAACTCGAGGTTGGGCGAGCTCCAGGTCGCGAACAGCTGCCACGGCGAGCCGTGCCGGCGGTCGGCCGGGATCGCCTCGATGCCGCCGGCTTCGATCAGGGTCGACGCCGGGGCTGCGGGCGCAGTGGGGGTGGTGGTCATGATCGGATGCTATCCGCCCCGCCGTTTCCCCCGCGTTTCCGCTCGCCGAAGCGGGGGCCGAACAGCGCGATCACCGCGGCGATGACCACGGCGACCGCCGCACCGATGAAGGTCTCGACCCCGCGCTGCCAGATGAGCGGGCCGATCGGCTGAGGGCCGCCGAGCTCGCCCAGCACGAGCACGAGCGGTGTGAGCAGGGCGAGAGCGAGCGAGTAGTTCCGCACCACGACGAACTCGGCCCCGGCCTGGAGCAGAACCACAAGGATGATCGCGGCGAACCCGCTCGGGTGCGCGAGCAGCAGCAGAGCGCCGAGCCCGAGGCCGATGAGGGTGCCGACGAAGCGCTGCGTCGCACGCAGCACACGGTGGCGCCCGCTCGGCGCCGAGAGCGCGGCCACACCGGAGACCATGGCCCAGTAGGGGTGCCCGATGCCGATCAGTGCCGGAATGGCGCCGGCCACGAATGCGCCGACGAGGAAGAGCGTCGCGTGCCCGAAGTGACCGCCGTCGTGCGGCGGCACCACGATCGGCTTCAGGTAGGGGTTGCGCAGCCTGCCCTCGTGCGCGCGCCAGATGAGTCGGCCGACGTAGCCGATGAGCAGCGCGAGTGCGATGGATGCCACCGCCACGGCCAGACCCTGGCCGTAGACCTCGGGCCGCAGCGGCACGAAGGCGACGGCGGCGAGAGTGAACACCTGGAACATCGGCCCCGGCGGAGTCCAGCGCACCCGGTCGGCGAGCAGCGACGCCCCGCACGCCCACAGCGCCGCGATCGGAATGACGAGAAGGGTGCGGTGCGGCGACAGCGCGATCGCGCCGCCGACCGCGATCGACAACAGCTGGGCACCGCCGGCGATGAGCTGCAGCCGCAGCCGCGACACGTGCGGGAAGTTGCGGCCGTAGACGCTCGTGAACGCAGCGAAGACGGCGAACAGTGCCAGGTCGGAGCGACCGGTAGCCCAGAGCGTCACGAGGGGGATCGCTGTCGCCAGGCCCACGCGCAGGGCCGCCCAGTGATCGCGGTCGTAGGGGCGCATTTCGAGCAACTCACGCCACTGCGGCGCCAGCCGCCCTTCGGGCCGCGGGTTCTGTGGTGGTTCGCCTGGTGCGGAGTCGCTCATCACCATCAATTCTTCCGACTGCTGCCGCCGGTCGTGGTCATGAGCACGAATCTGTGGATAAGTGTTCGCATTTAGGTTGCCGCGTTTGCCATTTTCTTCGGACTTGTGTTATGCTAATGGCGTCCCCGCGCCACGAGGATGAGAGTACGGATGCCGCAGGCTGAGCCTGCCTGGCGTTCGGAGTGTGACCTGGAAGGGGTCGTGCCGTGGCTGCGTGGGGCAGGGTCTGCGTGAGGCGTCCGAGCGCGTCACGGCGATGATGCCGGCTGCCACCGACCTTCTGAGCGATGACCAGCTGGTCGGCTTCGCGCAGGCGGTGGAGGCTCTTGTTCGGCAGGCCGATGCGCTGAGCATCGCCGTCGCTCGCGAGTTCGACCACCGCACCGACGAGACGCTCGGTGAGGACTCGCTCGCCCGGCGGCTGGGGGCGCGGAAGTCCTGGGGTGCGCTGGAGACGGTGACGCGCACGTGCGCGAAGGACGCCCGGGAACGGGTGCTGGAATCGCGGCGGCTGGCGAAGCTCCCGGTCATCGAGTCCGCCGTGCACGAGGGTGTCCTCGGCCGGGCGCAGGCGGTCGCGATCATCGGCCCGCTGCTCGAGGCCGCAGACCGGGCGGAGACCGCGCTGATGAGCGCCGCGTGCGAGAACCTCATCGAACTCTCCAAGACGCTGCCGGCGACCGCCGGCGTCGAAGCCGCTGAAGCATGGAAGCTGGTACTCGACCCCGACGGCATCGAACCGGTGGAGAAAGCCGCCATCGAGAAGCGGTTCTTCCGCCTGGGGCGCGCTCGAGACGGCCTCGTGAGACTCACCGGGCTGCTGCCGGTCGAGCAGGCCGCCGCCATCCGCGCCGTCCTCGACGCCTACGTCAACCCACGCGCCGGCTCATCCGTGCGGTTCACCCCCACCGGCGAGGCCACCGGGGCCAGCCACACCGACAGCGGCCCTGGCGACGGCGCCCATAGCGGCAGCGCCGCCGGCACCGGTGCCGAGCCGGAGGTCGACGGGTCCACGCACCCCCTGCTCACCGCCACCGAGGTCGAACCGCCCACAGACACCCGCACGAGGGAACAGAAGCAAGCCGACGTCATCCACGCCGTC
>NZ_JBLRDT010000189.1:0-4788 GCF_057512245.1 Gryllotalpicola sp. CP2-P1 | reverse complement strand
CCGGCGAGCGCCCAGCGCCGCCCCCTGGTCGCATGCCACAGCTGGCCGGCGCGGGGCCGGTGGCCGAGCACGCCGTTCGCGACGTCGATCACGACGATGCCCTGCAGCACACCGCTCGCGATCACGCTGAACGCCACCGCCACGAGCGCCGCGACGATCACGGCGGCGACGCCGCCCGCCTCGATGGCATCCCTGTCGGCATCCGTCGCGTGCGCCGCGCGGTAGAGGAACCAGCCCGTCGCGCTGCCGACCACGAGCAGCGAGCCGATCACGACGAGCACCTGGATGAGCACCGCGGCCCCGAACAGGGCGCCGGTGTTGCGCCGCAGCACCTGGAACGGCGTGCCGAGCAGCTGGCCGAAGGTGAGCGGCCGCAGCGGAACGAGCCCCGGCTTCGGCGGCGGCGCCCAGGCCGGCGCAGCCCCGTACTGGGGTGGCCGCCAGCCGGTCTGATCGCTCATAACCACTAACCTAGAGAACCGAAGAGCCCGGAGACCCGAATTCTCCGGCGTGATCTGGGGACAAATGACCACACGAATCCTCGTTGTCGACGACGACACGGCGCTCGCGGAGATGATCGGCATCGTTCTGCGCAGCGAGGGCTTCGACCCCGTGTTCTGCGCAGACGGCGCCCAGGCGGTCGAGGCCTTCCGGCAGGCGGCGCCCGATCTCGTGCTGCTCGACCTGATGCTGCCGGGGCTCGACGGCATCGAGGTCGCCGAGCGGATCCGCTCCTTCTCCGGCATCCCGATCATCATGCTGACGGCCAAGTCCGACACGGCCGATGTCGTGCGCGGTCTCGAGTCCGGCGCCGACGACTACATGGTGAAGCCCTTCAACCCGAAAGAGCTGGTGGCCCGCGTGCGCGCCCGCCTGCGCCCCTCGAGTGCCGGCCCGGCGACGCCGTCGGTGCAGGTCGGCGACCTCGTCATCGACGTCGCCGCGCATGAGGTGCGGCGCGGCGAGACGCGCATCAATCTGACCCCGCTCGAGTTCGACCTGCTGCTCGCGCTCGCGAACAAGCCGCAGCAGGTGTTCACGCGCGAGATGCTGCTCGAGCAGGTCTGGGGCTATCACTACAAGGCAGACACGCGGCTCGTGAACGTGCACGTGCAGCGGCTGCGCGCCAAGGTCGAGCACGACCCCGACAACCCGCGCATCGTGCAGACGGTGCGCGGCGTCGGCTACCGCGCGGGCCTCACCGCCTAGCGGCGGCCCCAGCAGAGCTTCCTACAATCCACCCATGACAACGGCGGCGCTGCGCGTGACGGGCGGGTGGTGGCGCCGCCCGTCCGAATGGCCGGCGCGCATCGCTCGCGCGTGGGCGCGCTCGCTGCAGTTCCGCACAGTCGCCATCACGATCCTGCTCTCGGGCGTGGCGATTCTCGTGACGGGCCTCGTCATCTCGTACTCCGTCGGCAACGACCTCTACAAGTCGCGGCTCGATCAGGCGCTGCACGACGCGGGCCGTGCGCAGCAGCAGGTGCAGTCGAGCCTCGACGCGACCGATGCCAGCGACCCGGCCACGGTCCTGGGGCTCGGCCAGGCCGTGAAGTCCGTCGTGCAGGGCGCCTCCTCGAGCCGCATGCTCGCCTTCGTGCGCAAGCCCGGCCAGGCCGCCGACCCGCAGGCCCCCACCGACTACACGGTGGGCGGCATGAGCCAGAGCCTGATCTCGCGGCAGCTCTCGGACGCGGTGGCGAAGTCCGCCGACACGCTCTACTCGCAATCGGTCGCGCTGCCCGTGGACAGCGGCTCCCGCACCAGCACGCACCCGGGGGTCATCGTCGGCACGCAGATCCAGCTGCCCACGGCGGGCACGTACCAGCTCTTCCTCGGCTACGACCTGAGCGATGCCGAGCAGACGCTCAACTTCGTGCAGCGCACCCTCGTGCTCGCCGGCATCGCGCTGATCGCGCTCATCGGTGCGCTGACCTTCGTCGTCGTGCGCTTCGTCGTCGCGCCGATCCAGCTCGCCGCGGCGACCAGCCGGCGGCTCGCAGCCGGCGACCTCGAGGTGCGCATCCCCGAGAACGGCGAGGACGTGTTCACGTCGCTCGCCCGCTCGTTCAACGCGATGGCCGACAGCCTGCAGCGGCAGATCACGCAGCTCGCGACCCTCTCGCAGCTGCAGCAGAGATTCGTCTCGGATGTCTCGCACGAGCTGCGCACGCCGCTGACCACCATCCGCCTCGCCTCCGAGCACCTCCACGACCGCAAGGGCGACTTCGACGAGTCGACGATGCGCACCGCCGAGCTGCTGCACGCGCAGGTCGAGCGCTTCGACCTGCTGCTGTCCGACCTGCTCGAGATAAGCCGCTACGACGCGGGCTCGGTCTCGCTCGAGATCGAGATGACGAGCCTCGTGAGACTCGCCGAAGACGCGATCGACGAGTTCGAGCCGCTCGCCGAGGCGAATGGGACCACCCTGCGCCTGTCGGCGCCCGGGGGCTACGCCGAAGTGCCGGTGGATGCCCGGCGCATCCGCCGCGTCATCCGCAACCTCATCGGCAACGCCATCGAGCACGGCGAGGGCAAGCCGATCGAGGTGATCGTCGACAGCAACCGCAGCGCCGTCGCACTCGCCGTGCGCGACCACGGCATGGGCATGAGCGAGAGCGAGGTGGGGCACGTGTTCGACCGGTTCTGGCGCGCCGACCCCTCGCGCCGCCGCACGATCGGCGGCACGGGGCTCGGCCTCGCGATCTCGCAGGAGGACGCGCTCGTGCACGGCGGTCTGCTCGACGTCTGGTCGCGGCCGGGCGAGGGGTCCTGCTTCCGCCTGACTCTGCCGCGGCGCCGTGGCGGGGCGATCGGCGAGTCGCCGATTCCGCTGCAGCCCGCCGACCCCCAGGAGGTGAGCCGATGAGGCGCTGGCGCAGTGCGCTTCTCGTCGTGGTCGCCGCGCTCGCGGCATCCGTTCTCGCCGCCTGCGCCACGATCCCGCGCGAGGGGCCCGTCACCCGCGGCGGGCCGGTGTCCGCGCAGGACAACCCGTTCGGTCAGGTCGACTACCACCCGCTCGGCCCGGGCGACGGCGAGACGCAGGCGCAGATCCTGAACGGGTTCATCCAGGCGGCGGTGAGCCCCGAGACGGGCTACCAGATCGCCCGCGAGTTCCTCTCGTCGTCGTTCCGCAGCCAGTGGAATCCGGACGCCTCGGTGACGGTCGACCGCGCGGCGCTGCGCCGCGAGCCGCAGCGCGTGAACTCGACAGAGCTGAACCTGCAGATCACGCCCTCGGCGTTCATCGACCAGAGCGGCAACTACCGGGCAGCTGACTCGCAGGCGCCCGTGCCGCTCAGGTACACCTTCGTCAAAGAGCACGGGCAGTGGCGCATCTCGGACGCCCCGTCGGGGATCGTCATCGACTCCGACCAGTTCCAGAACGTCTTCAGCCCGCATCCGCTCTACTTCTACAGCCCCGACTACCGCTTCCTCGTGCCCGACCTGCGCTGGTTCCCCTCCTCGCGCACGACGATCGCGACCCGCATCGCGAAGGCGCTGCTCGCGGGGCCGTCGCCGTGGCTGCAGGATGCCGTCGTGACCGCCTTCCCGAAGGGGACCCAGCTCGCGAGCGGCTCGGTCGTGGTCACGGGCGGGGCGGCGCAGGTCGCGCTCAACGCCGTCGCGGCGGGCGCCGACGAGCCGACCGTGAACCGCATGGACGAGCAGCTGACCGAGAGCCTCGGCACGAGCGCGTCCTCCGTCACGCTCTCGATCGGCGGCGTGAACCAGAACGTGAGCGGGGCGACGGATGCCGTGCAGGACCCGCCCGTCGTCTCGAGCCCCCTCGTGCTCAAGGGCGGCAAGTTCGGCTTCCTCTCGGGCAAATCGGTCGTCTCCCTCGGCGGCGTCGCCGACCAGCTCGTCGCGCTGCACCCGACGGCCGCGACCGTGAGTGCGAACGGGGCGGCCGCGGCCGCGCTCGCGGGCGGCGCCGCGTATGCCGTGTCGGCGGCGCTCGAGAACCCGGTCAAGATCGACACGCGGCACGGCCTCATCGCCCCGGCCATCGACAGTCGGGGCATCGTGTGGTCGGCGACCCGCGACGCCAGGGCCGACTTCGCGGTCTCGGCGGGTGACGGCGCCACCGCGTCGCTGAAGGCCGCCTGGCCCGATGCGCGCCAGCTGCTCTCGTTCGCGATCTCGCGCGACGGCACCCGGCTCGCCGCCCTGATCGGAACGAGCGACGGGCAGTCGCACCTCATGGTCGCCGGCATCGTGCGCGACTCGACGGGCCACCCGACCCGCATCGGCGAGCCGGTCGACCTTGGCGGGCTGGGGCTCTCCTCTGGCATCAGCCTGGCGTGGAGCGACGAGCTCTCCGTCGCCGTGCTCGGCGTCAGCCCCCAGGGCGGCACCGCGATCGTGACCCAGCAGCTGGGCGGCACCCTCTCGGACCCGACGGCCGGACCCGCCGACGGCACGGTGATCGCCGCGGGCAACCCGTCGTCGGAGCTCTGGGTGCTCACCTCGGGCGGCGCGCTCGAGAGCCCGGCCGGCAACGGCTGGCAGACGACCGCGACTGACGTCGAGGTGCTCGCGACCCAGCAGGGCCGCTCCTAGGGCGGGCGCTCGCCAGCCGCCGCATGAGCGCGGCCCCCTCCGCCGAGACGACGCCACATGTCGCTCTGGCGCCGCATTGCGGCACCTGCGGTCGTCTCGCGTGAGCTCCGAAGGGGCTTTCCACAGGGGAACGGTGTGGGCGCGCGGCGGCGGAGCAGATGGGGCAGGATCGCGTGCCATGTGGGAGCGCGTGCGCGAAGCGGTGCTGGATGCCTGGGC
>NZ_JBLRDT010000019.1:0-24052 GCF_057512245.1 Gryllotalpicola sp. CP2-P1 | reverse complement strand
CTCGACGACCTGGCCGCCGAACGACACCCACTGCGCCTCGGCCGAGCCCGGGATGAGCTCGCGGTCGAACCCGGGGCCGAGCTTGACGCCCACGGGCATCCGGCTCGCGGCATTGAACACCCAGTCGAGCGACGGCGACCAGTCATCGGAATCGGTGAGGCGGCGGGTGTCGCTGTGGCCCGCCGTGCGGCGGGCGGGGTCGAGCCAGAGCCCGTCGGCCCGTGCGATGTCGAAGGACTCGGCGTCGCCTTGCTCGACGGCGGCGTCGGGGAAGGGAGCGAGGTTGTACGACGCGATCGCGGCCGTCACCTCGTCGCGATCGAGCGCGGTCACCTCGAGTCCGAGGGCGGCGAGGGCCATTGCGTCGCCCCCGATTCCGCAGCCCAGATCGGCGACCCGGCGGATGCCCGCTGCGCGGTACCTCGCCGCGTGCCGCGCCGCGACCGCGAGCCGGGTGGCCTGCTCGAGACCCGCTTCGGTGAACAGCATGCGCCCGGCGAACTCGGCGAACTTGCCGTGCGGCCCGCCGGCCTTCGCGCGCAGCTTCGCCTGCGTCAGCACCGCGGCGACGAGGGCGGGGGAATGCCCCTCGGCGCGCAGGGCGGCCACGAGCTTCACCACGTCGCGCTGCGACTCGTAGGGCGGCAGCGAGTCGAGGAGCGTCAGCCCCTCGGGGCTGAGGAGTTCGACGAGTTCGTCGCGAAGCATCCGCTCACCTCGTCCTGCGTGCGTCACATTTGGCACTCGCCTTGCAGGAGTGCCAGAGGGGGTCCTAGACTCGGCTTAGCACACTCGGTATGAGAGTGCTAACCCATGTCTTGAAGTACACCGTACAAGAAAGAGGTCTACCGTGTCGGTCTCCATCAAGCCGCTCGAGGATCGCATCGTGATCAAGCAGGTCGAGGCAGAGACGACCACTGCGTCGGGTCTCGTGATCCCCGACTCCGCGAAGGAGAAGCCGCAGGAGGGCGAGGTCCTGGCCGTGGGCCCCGGCCGCATCGACGACAACGGCAACCGCGTTCCGCTCGACGTCGCCGTCGGCGACCGCGTGATCTACTCGCGCTACGGCGGCACCGAGGTCAAGTACAACAACGAGGAGTACCTCGTGCTGTCGGCCCGCGACGTGCTCGCGGTGGTGGTCCGCTGACCGCGTCAGCGACAACGTTCGTGCGCTGAGTCGCACCACGTCGGTGGAGCCCGGGCTATGGCCTGGGCTCCACTTTTTTGCAGGTGGACCGGCCGCCGCGGCGTGGCAGGCCCCGTTCCGCCCGTAGTTTTGGAGGATGGCGCCCCGCGAGCACGACACGACCAGAAGCGGCCTGCTGTTCGGCTTCGGTGCCTACCTCATCTGGGGCATGCTGCCCCTCTACTTCCTTCTGCTCGCCCCGGCCGGCCCGTTCGAGATCGTCGCCTGGCGCATCATCTGGTCGCTCGGCTTCTGCGCGATCGCGCTGACCGCCACGCGCGGCTGGGCGCGGCTGTGGGCGCTCGTGCGCAGGCGCCGCATCCTCTTCACGCTGGCCGGCGCCGGCATCCTGATCTTCATCAACTGGCAGACGTACGTGTACGCCACGTCCTCCGGCCAGGTCGTCGAGGCCGCGCTCGGCTACTTCATCAACCCCATCGTGCTCGTCTTCCTCGGCGTGATCGTGCTGCGCGAGCGGCTGCGCCCGCTGCAGTGGGCGGCCGTCGGCATCAGCATCGTGGCGGTCGTCGTGCTCACGATCGCCTATGGCGCGTTCCCATGGATCGCGCTGACGCTGGCGTTCTCATTCGGGCTCTACGGCTTCGTCAAGAAGCAGGTGGGCGGCGAGGTGGATGCCCTCTCGGGCCTCACCATCGAGTCGGCGTGGCTCGTGCCGGTCGCCGTCGTCGAGCTGATCGTCGTCGGCACGACGGGCGGCGGCGTGGTCTTCGGCACCGCGGGCGCGGGCAACACGGTGCTGCTCGTGCTCGCCGGTGTGATCACCGCGGTGCCGTTGCTGCTGTTCGCCTCGGCGGCACGTCGTCTGCCGCTCGTCTACATGGGCCTGCTGCAGTACCTGACGCCGATCATCCAGTTCATCATCGGCGTCGCGGTCGAGCACGAGCAGATGGAGCCGGCGCGCTGGGTCGGCTTCATCGTGATCTGGGGCGCCCTCGTCCTGCTCACGATCGACCTGCTGCGGGCGTCGCGCGGGTCGCGGCGCGCCTTTACACGACCGTAACGCCCCGGAACCATCCCCGCTCTTTTCGGCGCATAGCGTGACGAGGCAACGGGGCTTCACCTTGCCCCGTGAGTCACGCACACATTCCTCGTAAGGAGCAGCATGAGCAGCTCGCATTCCCGGCGTCTCGCCGTCGGAGCCATCGCCACGGCCGGGGCTGTCGCCCTCGTCCTGAGCGGTTGCTCGTCCAGCCCGTCGTCGACGTCCGGCTCGAAGGACCTGACGCTCAAGATCGGAACCATCCTGCCGCAGACCGGCACGCTGGCCACCCTGGGGCCGCCCGCGATCGAGGCCACCAACCTCGCGGTCGCCGACATCAACAAGGCCGACAAGGGCATCAAGCTCGACATCACGCAGAAGGACTCCGGCGACACCTCGACGAACATCGCGACGAACTCCGTCACGGCCCTGCTCGCGCAGAACGTCGACGCGATCATCGGCGCCGAGTCGTCGTCGGTCACCCTGACGGTGATCAAGCAGGTGACCGGCGCGAAGGTGCTCGAGTTCTCGCCGGCGAACACGTCGCCCGACCTGTCCGACGAGAGCCTCGACAACGGCTACTTCTGGCGTGACGCCCCCTCCGACGTGCTGCAGGGCAAGGTGCTCGGCGAGAAGGTCGCGAAGGACGGGCACACGAACGTGAGCATCCTCTACCAGAACGACTCCTACGGTAAGGGCCTGCACGACAACGTCGAGAAGGCGCTCGAGGGTCAGGGCGCGAGCATCGCGGCCGACGTCGCCTTCGACCCGAACGCGACCGACTTCTCGGCCGAGGTCAACAAGGTCCTCGCGCCCAAGCCCGACGCGCTCGTGCTGATCAGCTTCGACCAGATCAAGAAGATCGTGCCGCAGCTCAAGACGGCCGGCTTCGACTTCCACAACCTCTACGGCACCGACGGCAACTTCGGCGTGATCGACCCGACCACGAAGGACGTTCCGAGCATCGAGGGCGCTCAGTTCACGAACCCGGGCGTGCAGACCTCAGACGACCTGAAGAGCCGCCTGCAGGCGCAGGCCAAGAAGGACGGCGCCAAGGAGCTGCAGGCCTGGTCCTACGCCCCCGAGTCGTACGACGGTGTCGTGGTGCTCGCCCTCGCCGCGCTCAAGGGCGGCGCGACCGACGGCACGACGCTCAAGAACAACCTGCGCGCCGTGACCACCGGCAAGACCGACTGCAAGACGTTCGCCGACTGCGCGGACGCTCTCAAGGACGGCAAGTCGATCCACTACCAGGGCCTGTCGGGGCCGATCTCGTTCCAGAAGAACGGTGACCCGGGCCAGGCGTACATCTCGATCTACAAGTACAACGCTGACAACTCGAACTCGTTCGAGGACTCGCAGTTCGGCGACCTGACCAAGTAAGGCCGCTCGAGAAGGGCCCCGGCTTCGGCCGGGGCCCTTTCCTGTGCGCTCGTTCTCTGCGGCGGGCGGGTTCGCGCGCGGCGCGCACATGCGAAGAGCGGATGCCTTCCGGCATCCGCTCTTCGTCGCATCGAATCGAATCGCTCGGCGCTCAGCCGCCCACGACCGGCGCGCTGTGCGTGGCCGTGTGGTCGGTCGCGAGGGTGCCGAGGTAGAGCTCGATCACCTTGGGGTCGTTCAGCAGCTCGCGGCCGGGGCCGGAGTACGCGTCCTTGCCCTGGTCGAGCACGTAGCCGCGGTGGCAGATCTGCAGGGCGCGCCGGGCGTTCTGCTCGACGAGCAGCACCGAGACGCCGGCGCGGTTGATCTGGGCCACGTTGATGAACGTCTCGTCCTGGCGCACGGGCGACAGGCCGGCGGACGGCTCGTCGAGCAGCAGCACCTGCGGGTCCATCATGAGCGCACGGCTCATCGCGACCATCTGCCGCTCGCCGCCCGAGAGGGACCCGGCCCGCTGGCCGAGGCGCTTGCCGAGCTCGGGGAACAGCGCCGTCACGAAGTCGATGCGCTCGCGGTAGGCCTTGGGCCGCTGGTACGACCCCATCTCGAGGTTCTCCTGAATGGTGAGCGACGGGAAGACGTTCGCGTTCTGCGGCACGAAGCCGACGCCCCGCGAGACGAGCTTCTCGGCCTTGAGCCCCGTGATGTCCTGCCCGCCGAGCACGACCGAGCCGCTGCGGATGGAGACCTGGCCGAACACGGCCTTGAGCAGGGTCGACTTGCCGGCGCCGTTCGGGCCGATGATGCCGACCATCTCGCCCTTCTTCACCGTCACCGAGCAGCCGTTCAGGATGTTGACCCCGGGCAGGTAGCCGGCGACCAGGTCGGTCGTCTGCAGCGCGATCTCTTCGCTCACTTCGAGCCTCCCTCGGTGGCGTCCTCGGTCTCTTCCTCGGCTTCTTCCTCGAGCTCCTCTTCGATCTGCTCGATCAGCTCGTCGGAGATGCCGACCTCTTCGGCGATGGCCAGCTGGCCCGTGAGCGTGCCGAGGTCGGTGTCGTGGTGCGCGCCGAGGTACGCGTCGATGACGGCCTGGTCGGCCATCACCTCGCGAGGGTAGCCCTCTGCGACGACCTTCCCCTCGGCCATGACGATCACCCAGTCGGCGATGGTCTGCACCATGTGCATGTCGTGCTCGACGAACAGCACGGTCATGCCGCTGTCCTTCAGCCCGAGGATGTGGCCGAGCAGCGACTGCGTGAGCGCGGGGTTCACGCCGGCCATAGGCTCGTCGAGCATCACCAGCGTCGGGTCGCTCATGAGCGCCCGGGCCATCTCGAGCAGCTTGCGCTGCCCGCCGGAGAGCGAGGCCGCGTAGTCGGATGCCTTCGTGTCGAGCTTGAAGCGGGCGAGCAGCTCCATCGCCTTGTCGGTGATCTCGGACTCGCGCCGGCTCCACAGGAACGGCATCAGCGACGGCAGGAAGCGCTCGCCGAGCTGGCCCGTCGCACCGAGGCGCATGTTCTCGAGCACCGAGAGCAGGCCGAGCGACTTCGTGAGCTGGAAGGTGCGCACCATGCCGCGGCGCGCCACCTTGTAGGCCGGAACCCCCGCGAGATCGCTGCCGTCGAACGTCCAGGTTCCGGCGTTGGGGCGGTCGAAGCCCGTGAGCAGGTTGAAGAACGTCGTCTTGCCGGCGCCGTTGGGGCCGATCAGCGCCGTGATCTTCCCGCGGGGGATCTCGACGTGCTCGACATCGACAGCGGTGTTGCCGCCGAACTGGCGCGTGACTCCGTCGGCGATGAGGATCGGGTCGACCTTGGGAACGCCGGGCCGGATCGGCTCGGTGACGATGGGCGCGGCATCCGCTGCCGGCGCCTGAGCGAACGCGGTCTCGTCAGACACTGAAATGCGCCTCCTTCTTCTTGCCGAAGATGCCCTGTGGTCTGAAGATCACGAGCAGCATCAGCGCGATGCCGACGATGATGAAACGCACCGGGCCCTGCTGCACCTGCGAGAGCGGCAGCACGTGGGTCGCCGCGAGGATGCCGATGAAGCCGTCGGACAGGTTGAGCACGACCCAGAAGATGATCGAGCCGATGATCGGCCCCAGCACAGTCGTCGCGCCGCCGAGCAGCATGATCGTCCACAGGAAGAAGGTCGTCTGGGTGCCGTAGTTGTTGGGCTGCAGCGATGTCGGGATGATGTTGATGATCGCGCCGAGCGTGCCGAGGATGCCGCCGATGATGAGCGCTTGCAGCTTGAACGCGTAGACGTTCTTCCCGAGCGAGCGCACGGCGTCCTCGTCTTCGCGGATGCCCTTGACGATGCGGCCCCACGGGCTGCGCATCAGCTGCCAGACGAACAGTGCGGCCAGCGCGACGAGCACCCAGCCGACCACGATGACCCAGATGTCGTCGTTGGTGTAGGGCACGACGCCGATCTTGTAGACGCGGTCGGGGAACGGGTTGAGCTTCTCGAAGCCCGCCTCGGCGCCGTTGATGCCGTCGGAGCCGCCGGTGAACGCGGTGAGGTCGGGCGTCTGCACCGTGTATCTGATGATCTCGGCCGCGGCGATCGTGACGATCGACAGGTAGTCGGCGCGCAGCCGCAGCGTCGGGATGCCGAGCAGGAACGCGAACGCCGTCGCGCCGATCAGCGCCGCGAGGATCGACGCCCACAGTGGGAAGCCAAAGCGGGTCGCCGTGATCGCGAAGAAGTACGCGCCGACCGACATGAAGCCCGCCTGGCCGAAGTTGAGCAGGCCGGTGAAGCCGAAGTGCACCGACAGGCCGAGGGCGGCGAGGGCGAACGCGATCGTCTGCGGCGAGATGATCTGGTTCAGCGTGAGGGGGAGGAAGGTCCAGTCCAGCATTGCGTCGTCCTTACCCGATCCGGTCCTTCTTGCCGAGGATGCCCTGGGGCCTCACCAGCAGGATGACGATCATGGCGATCAGCGCTGCGACGAACTTCAGGTTCGCCGGCAGCCAGATCGCCGAGACATTGATGAAGAGGCCGATCACGAGCGAGCCGACCAGGGCGCCGTAGGCCGTTCCGAGGCCGCCGAGGGTGACGGCGGCGAAGATGGCGAGCAGGATCTGCGCGCCCGAGTCCCACTGGATCGTCTGGTAGTAGGCGAGCAGGGCGCCGGCGAGGCCGGCGAGCGCACCGCCCGCCGTCCACACGATGCGGATCACGGATTCGACGTCGATTCCGGACGCCGCGGCGAGCGAGCGGTTGTCGGCGACGGCGCGGGTCGCTTTCCCGATGCGGGTGTTGCCGAGCAGCCAGGCGACGCCCAGCAGCACCACGATCGCAATGATCGCGGCCGAGACATCCGCACTGGTCAGATGGACCGGGCCGATGTTGATCGCCGCCGAGCTGTCCTGCGGGAGCAGCAGCGTTCCGGGCCCATAGAGGATCTGGAAGAGGTAGCGCACGGCCAGCGAAAGGCCGATCGAGACGATCATGAGCGGGATCAGGGCGACGCGCATGCGGCGCAGCGGCCGCCACAGGCCGAGATCCTGCACGAAGCCGAACGCGCCGCCCAGCACGGTCGCCACGATGATGGCGAGCCAGCCGGGCAGCGGCACGATGCTCGTGAAGGTGTAGGCCATCAGGCCGCCGAAAGTCACGAGCTCGCCGTGTGCGAAGTTGTTCAGCCCCGTCGTGCCGTAGATGAGCGAGACGCCGATCGAGGCGAGGGCCAGCAGCAGGCCGAAGATCAGGCCCGTCGCGAGCGCGGGCCAGATGCGGCGGCCGAAGTCACCGCTCTGCTTCTCGTCGGAGGCCTTCTCGTGGTCTGCCGTCGCCCCTGGGCTCGGCGTCGACGTCGCCTGCTGCTGTTGCTGCTGGGTGGCCGAGATGAAGATGTAGTTCGCGAGCACCTGCTTGTTGCCCGTGTCGACCTCGACGCTCCGCTCGGGCTTGAGCGCGCTCGGCAGGGCGAGGCCCGAGGGGACCTTGCTGACGTCGAGCTTGACGTCGAAGGTGCCGGGGCCGGGCAGGCCGACCTCGACGCGCCCGTCGGCGCCGGTCGAGACCGTCACATCGAAGCCGTTGCCGCTGACCTGGACGGGGATGCCGGGCAGCGGCTTCGCCGGCGGTGTGCTGTTGTCGCGGGCGACGACGAGGATCGACTCCTTCGCCGTCGCCGGGTCGATGGGGGTGCTGGCTGCCGCCGCCGGGCTCGCCGTGAGGCCGAGCGTGAGGGCGACGCCGACCGCTGCCGCGATCATGGTCGCAGCGCGGGCGAGGCGCCGTCGGGTCGTGGGCACTCGACCTCCTGGGTGCGATGGGCGTGAATGCGTACCGAGAAGCTATGGCTCGGATGTATCAGCCGTGTTTCCGGCATGTGCACGTTGAAGGCATCCGCGGGCCCATCGCAGCCCATCGCGTCGGCTCGTGCGCGTGCGGGCGCGTCACGCGCGCCCGCGCCCGCGTCACGCGCGTCGCGCCCGCGGGAATCAACTCGCAGGGGCATCCGTTACCATTCAATGAATCCCCGACGGCGTGTTGTGCACGGGGATTTTTCGGTTGGCGCGCGATCACTTAGGGGTGTCATGGACCAGGCAGATCCGTTCGGTTTCGTCGGATTGACTTACGACGACGTCATGCTCCTGCCCGGGGCCACCGACGTCATCCCGTCCGAGGCGGAGACCGCCTCGCGGCTCACCAAGCGGATCACGGTCAATGCGCCGCTCCTGTCCGCCGCGATGGACACCGTCACCGAGGGGCGCATGGCCATCGCCATGGCGCGCGCCGGCGGCATCGGCATCATCCACCGCAACATGTCCATCCAGGACCAGGCCGAGTTCGTCGACAAGGTGAAGCGCTCCGAGTCGGGCATGATCACCAACCCCGTGACGACCACCCCCGACGCCACGGTCGCCGAAGTCGACCGCCTCTGCCGCGACTTCCGCGTCTCGGGCCTTCCCGTCGTCGACGCCGAGGGCACTCTGGTCGGCATCATCACCAACCGCGACATGCGCTTCGTCTCGCCGTTCGAGGCCGAGACGACCCGGGTCGCCGACGTCATGACGCGGATGCCGCTCGTCACCGCCCCCGTCGGCATCGACCCCGACCACGCGCTCGCGCTGCTCGCGCAGCACAAGATCGAGAAGCTGCCCCTCGTCGACGAGGGCGGCAAGCTCAAGGGCCTCATCACCGTCAAGGACTTCGACAAGTCCGAGAAGTACCCGCTCGCCACGAAGGACGAGGCCGGCCGCCTGCGCGTCGGCGCCGCCATCGGCTTCTTCGGCGACGCGTGGGACCGCGCGACCACCCTGATGGAGGCCGGTGTCGACGTGATCGTCGTCGACACCGCCAACGGCGAGAGCCGCGGCGAGCTCGAGATCATCGCGCGCATCAAGAGCGACCCCGCGTTCGCGAACGTCGACGTGATCGGCGGCAACGTCGCGACCCGCTCGGGCGCGCAGGCGCTCATCGAGGCCGGGGCGGATGCCGTGAAGGTCGGCGTCGGGCCGGGGTCGATCTGCACCACCCGCGTCGTCGCGGGTGTGGGCGTTCCCCAGGTGACGGCCGTCTACGAGGCATCCCTCGCGGCGCGCGCGGCCGGCGTGCCGCTCATCGCCGACGGCGGGCTGCAGTACTCCGGCGACATCGGCAAGGCGCTCGTCGCCGGTGCCGACACCGTCATGATCGGGTCGCTGCTCGCCGGCACCGACGAGGCGCCCGGCGACATGATCTTCGTCAACGGCAAGCAGTTCAAGACGTACCGCGGCATGGGGTCGCTCGGCGCCCTGCAGACCCGCGGCAAGAAGACCTCGTACTCGCGCGACCGCTACTTCCAGGCCGATGTGCCGAGCGACGACGCGCTGATCGCCGAGGGCATCGAGGGCAAGGTGCCCTACCGCGGAGCCGTCAACTCGGTGGTCTACCAGCTGCTCGGCGGCCTGCGTCAGACGATGTTCTACGTCGGCGCGCGCACGATTCCCGAGCTCAAGGCCAAGGGCAAGTTCGTGCGCATCACGCCGGCCGGCCTCAAGGAGAGCCACCCGCACGACATCCAGATGGTCGTCGAGGCGCCGAACTACCGGAAGTAGCCTTCGTCCCGCTGCAACTAGTTCCCGTTCCGGACGTATCCGCCCGCTGCCGCGGGCGCGGCTGTCCGGAACGGGAACTTGTTCGTGGGGCATCCGCACGGCACCGTGCAAACCCGCGTGAGATGGAAACGTTTCCGTTCCGCGCGAGATAGTTCACACGCCTGAATCGAATCGATACGATCGCGACATGCGATTCGGACTCTTCGTTCCCCAAGGCTGGCGTCACGACCTGGTCGGCATCGACCCCGCAGAGCACTGGGCGGTGATGAACGGCCTCGCTCAGCACGCGGATGCGAACGAGCAGTGGGAGTCGATCTGGGTCTACGACCACTTCCACCCGGTGCCCGTGCCGACCGACGAGGCCGTGCACGAGGCCTGGTCGCTGATCTCGGGCTTCGCCGCGGCGACCAAGCGGGTGCGCCTCGGCCAGATGTGCACCTGCATGGGCTACCGCAACCCCGGCTACCTCGCGAAGGTCGCGACGACCGCCGACATCATCTCGGGCGGCCGCGTCGAGATGGGCATCGGCGGCGGCTGGTACGAGCACGAGTGGCGCGCGTACGGCTACGGATTCCCCGAGATCGGCGAGCGCCTCGGGCGGCTGCGCGAGGGCGTCGAGATCATGAAGCAGGCCTGGACGACGGGCACGGCGACGCTCGACGGGAAGTACTACCAGGTCGACGGCGCCCTGTTCCACCCGCAGCCCCTGCAGAAGCCCGGCATCCCGTTCTGGATCTCGGGGGGTGGCGAGAAGGTCACGCTCAAGATCGCCGCGCAGTACGCGCAGTACACGAACTTCGCGGGCGACCCCGAGGGCTTCGCGCGCAAGAGCGCGATTCTCAAGGACCACTGCGAGAAGCTCGGCACCGACTTCGACGCGATCGTGCGCTCGGCCAACTACAACGTCATGGTCGGCGAGTCGCAGGCCGACATCGACCGCCAGCTCGACGAGCTCGAGGCGCGCGTGCGCCCCTACCTCGGCGACGCGACCGACGGGTTCATCGGCGAGTACCGCAGCGAGAACGCGCTGGCGGTCGGGACGCCCTCGCAGATCGTCGAGCGACTGCAGAAGCAGGCGGAGGCGGGCCTCGGCTACGCGATCTTCTACTTCCCGAACGCCGCGTACTCGACCGACGCGATCGAGCTGTTCGAGAAGGAAGTCCTGCCGCAGCTTTCGTAGCGCCGACCCAAGGACCGCCCGTTGCGCTGCTCGGATCCTCTCCGCGCCGCTCGGATCCGAGCAGCGTCGAGCGGATTCGAGCAGCGCAACCGCGTGAGGGGAGAGATCGGGCGGATGCCTACGCGGCAGCCGCAGCCGCGGCCGCGAGGCGGTCGACCGCCTCGACCAGAAGCTCGGGGGCGCACGCGATGTTCATGCGCGCGAACCCCTGGCCCTGCCGGCCGAAGTGCGGGCCGTTCGAGAGGGCGACGCCGGCCTTGCGGCGCAGCACGCGCGCGGGATCCTCGCCCCAGCCGTACTCGTTCAGGTCGATCCAGGCGAGGTAGCTCGCGTGCGGCTCGCGGTAGCGCGCGAGCGGCAGCTTCTCGGCGAGCTGCTGCGTCAGCAGCCGGCGGTTAGCCTCGATGGCGGCGATCGTGCCGTCGAGCCAGTCGCGCCCTTCGCTCAGGCCGACGCGCGTCGCGATGGCCCCGAAAAGACCGGTGCGGTAGACGACCTCTTCCGGCAGGGAGCGGATCAGCGCACGCATCCGATCGCCCGCGGCCACGAACAGCGCGCACTTGAGCCCCGCCAGATTGAACGCCTTGCTCGCGGAGTGCGCGGCGATGCCGTGCTCGCGCGCGGCATCCGACACGTCCAGATAGGGCGTGAAGGCGGCATCCGTATGCGTCAGCGGCCCGTGGATCTCGTCGCTCACGACGAACGCGCCGTGCCTCTCGACGATCGCCGACAGCTGCTCGAGCCGCTCGCGCGAGTGCACGAGGCCGAGCGGGTTGTGCGGGTTGCAGAGCAGGATGCCGCGGGCACCGGCCGCGAGCGCGGCGTCGATGCCCTCGAGATCGAGCGCCCAACTCTCGCCGTCGTCGACGAGCGGAACCTCGACGACCGTGCCGCCCGCCTCCGGCACGAACTGGAAGAACGGCGGATAGACCGGTGAGGTGATGATGACGCCGTCGCCGGGCTCGATGAGACGGCGCAGCGACTCGACGACCACGACGCTCACGTCGGTCGTGGTCTGCATGTATTCGGGTGACGGATGCCAGTCCCAGCGGTCCGCGGCGAAGTCGGCCAGCGCCCGCGCCGCCGCCCGGCCGCCGGAGCGCGGGTCGACGTAGCCCGTGTCGCCCAGTTCGACCGCCTCGTGCAGGGCGACCTTGATGACGGGGGCGAGCGGGTAGTCCATCTCGGCGACGAACATCGGCAGCATGTCGTCGCCGAACGCCCGCCACTTCGAGCTCGTGCGCTGCCGAAGACGATCGAGAGGTTCCGCGCGAGTGGGCTCCATGGGGCCAGCCTATTTCGGGGCGGTCGCTAGGCTGTCAAGGTGACAGAGATCGAGATCGGCGTCAGCAAGCGCGGCCGTCGGGTGTACGCGTTCGACGATGTGGCCGTGGTGCCGAGTCGACGCACCCGCGACCCCGAGAACGTCAGCGTCACCTGGCAGATCGACGCGTTCACCTTCGAGACGCCGATCATCGCGGCGCCCATGGACTCGGTCGTCTCACCGGCCACCGCGATCAAGATCGGTGAGCTGGGCGGCCTCGGCGTGCTCGACCTCGAGGGCCTGTGGACCCGCTACGAGGACCCGGAGCCCCTGCTCGCCGAGATCCGCTCGCTGCCGGTCGAGAGCGCGACGCAGCGCATGCAGCAGATCTACTCGGAGCCGGTGAAGGCCGAGCTGATCCGTGACCGGCTGGCCGAGATCCGCGCGGCGGGGGTCACCGTCGCCGGCGCGCTCAGCCCGCAGCGCACCCAGCAGTTCTATGAGACGGTGCTCGCCGCCGGCGTCGACCTGTTCGTGATCCGCGGCACGACGGTGAGCGCCGAGCATGTCGCCAAGCAGCGCGAGCCCCTCAATCTCAAGAAGTTCATCTACGAGCTCGACGTGCCGGTCATCGTGGGCGGAGCCGCGACCTACACCGCGGCCCTGCACCTCATGCGCACGGGCGCGGCCGGTGTGCTCGTCGGCTTCGGCGGGGGAGCGGCCTCGACGACGCGCCTCGTCACCGGCATCCACGCCCCCATGGCGACCGCGGTCGCCGACGTGGCGGGCGCACGCCGCGATTACCTCGACGAGTCGGGCGGCCGCTACGTGCACGTCATCGCCGACGGCGGGCTCGGCAGCTCGGGCGACGTCGTGAAGGCCATCGCCTGCGGGGCGGATGCCGTCATGCTCGGCTCGACGCTCGCGCGCGCCTCTGAGGCGCCCGGCGGCGGCTGGCACTGGGGCGCCGAGGCGCACCACCCCGAGCTGCCGCGCGGCCACCGCGTGCAGGTCGGAACGGTCGGCTCGCTCGAAGAGGTTCTCTACGGCCCGGCGGCGGTCGCCGACGGCACCGCGAACCTGATCGGCGCGCTGCGGCGCTCGATGGCGACCACCGGCTACTCCGACCTCAAGGAGTTCCAGCGCGTCGAGGTCGTCGTCGCGCCGTACCTCGGGGGCTGAACCCGAGCTCGGGCGTCATCGCCGAGTCGATTCGGCGATCGCCTCGAGCTCCGCGAGCGCAGTGGTCGCGCCGACCGAGCTGTTCCCCATCGGCTGGATGACGGTAACCATCGCCCCGTCGATGACCGCGTCCGCCCAGCATCCCACGTTGCCCATGCATGCGTAGCGTGCGGCATCGAGACCGGGGACGCCTGCGGTGGAGAGCTGCGTGATCGTGACCGGGGCGGATACGGCGTCTTCGGACGCGAGGGGGACGTCCCACGCCCAGGAGCCTGCGCCCGGAACCACCACCACAGTCGGAGCATCGGCGTTACCCGAGTAGCAGGAGAAGGCTCCGCTTTGCTTCGTCGCATACCCGAAGCCGGGCAGATACGCGTCCGTGCCATCCGTGCCGGCATCGAAGGTGTAGGCGGGGTTTGCGATGCGCGCAGAGAGTGCCCTGGTGAACGCGGCGCAGTCGGTCATGCCGGTCCACCTCGACGCGGGAGTCGACACGGCCTGGGGAGGAGTCCCTTGCGCGGTGACCCTGGCAATGACCGAGCGAGCGAGTGCGGCGAGGCCGTCGGCGTAGGCCGCCGGTTCGGGCTCGTGCCCAGCCGTGGACGACGCTCGCACCGTGAACCATATTCCGTCGCTCAGAACGTCGAGTTCGCATCCGGAAAGGGCATCGGTGTGCGCGCACCGGGTAAAGCTGTCGTCTCCAATGGAAGTGGAGGCGAGGTGGGTGTAGTCGGCGCTACTCACCGACTGTGCTTTCGCCTCCTGGAACGCGCTGGCTGCGTCCGGCAGCACGGCGAGCTGGATTCCCCATATCGACTGAGTCGCTTCGCCATGCCAGCGGCAGGAGTAGTAGCCCGATTCAGCGGCGGCGATGTTGGAGATCAGCGCCGGAGGAGCAACGTTCTCCCCGGGCGCAACGCTGGCGGCGGTCACGGAGGATCCCGTGGGCGGATTGACGCCGTATGACAGCGGCGCGAGCGGTTGAAGAGTCAGGCCGGGCGCGAACGACGCAAGGACCGTCGGATCGAACTGCTCACTGCACGGCAGGTCGAACGCCGCCGGGGCGGGCGTGGTTGTCGGCGTCAGCGTCAGCGTCGGCGAAGGCGTCGGCGCTGTGGCGCTTTCCTGTTCGTGGGTGGCGGTCGGCGCCGGCGCCGGGGCGGCGGCGAGCCACTGGGGCGCTTTCAGTACGCCGGCGGCCATGGCGACCGACGTGCCGCCCGCCAGCACGACGAGCAGGCCGAGCGTGCCCCCGATGGTCCACCCGCGGCGGCGCCTCACTGCGGCCTGGTCCGCGGCGATCGCCTGGTGGATGTTCGCCTTCATGCGAGAGATCTGCGCGTCGGTCGGCCCGAGCGGGGTCTGGTTCTCGTTCATGCCCGGCCTCCGTTCTGGTAGTCCTTGAGATCGCCGCGCAGCGCCTTGCGCACGCGGCTCAGGCGGTTCCGGACCGCCCCGTGGGTGAGGCCCAAGCGGGCGGCGGCGTCGGCGTAGCCCACTCCGTCCTCGATGCACAGCCGGTAGATCGCCTGATCGGACTCGGACAGGCCCGCGACGGCGGCCGCGATCGCGTCGGCGAGCCGAGACTGCTCGAAGCGCTCCTCGGCGGTGGGGCCGGCATCGGGCCGGGCCTCGAGCTCGGCCTCCGCCAGATGCGCCTGGCGTGCGGCATCCGATCGCAGCCGGTTCAGGGCGACGTAGCGCGCCGTCGCAAGCAGCCACGGCAGCAGGGATTCGACCAGCTCGATGGATGCCGCGCGCCGCCACAGCGTCACGAAGACCTCCTGCGTGATCTCCTCCGCGTCGGGGGTCGACCTGACCCGCGCCAGCGCTGCCCGGTAGACGGTGCGAACGTGGCGCTCGTAGAGCAGGTCGAAGGCGTCGCTGTCCTTGGCGACGAGACGGCGGAGCAACCCGATGTCGGTGCCGGGCTCGGCCAGCAGCGCCGCCGCCGGGCTTCCGCCCCCCTGTGAATCGCTCATACCCGAATAGTGTCGCGGTCGGCCCGATCGTCTCGGGCAGGACCACCCCACCTTTGGGTGGGGGCGAGCCGCGTCAGGGCGGGGCGGGCGCAACTGGCGCTGTGGGAGCTCACATCATCACCGCACAGCCCTTGCCTAGACTGGTCGGACCGCCAAACGCATGAGGAGTGCACGACATGGTCGACGTCCGACGAGTGAAGCTGCCCGGGGTGGGGGTGCTGCACAGCTTCGTCGCCGAAGACGGCGGGAAGATCGGGGTGATCGCGCACCGCAGCGGCGCCAACGACCTCATCACCTTCAGCGACGCAGAGAACCCTGACGAGGTCACCAAGATCAGCATCCGCCTCAACGAAGACGAGGCGCACACGCTCGCCGAGCTGCTCGGCGGCACGCAGATCACCGAGAGCCTCGCGGCGCTCGACCAGATCCCGGGGCTGTCGATCGACTGGTTCACCGTCGACTACGACGACCACATCGCGGGCCAGCCGCTCGGCGCGCCCGCCGACCACGGCCTCATCGGCCTGACCGTCGTCGCGGTCGTGCGCGGCGAGGCCGCCAACCCGGGGCCGGGCCCCGACTTCAAGGTCTTCCCGGGCGACACCCTCGTCGTCGCGGGCAGCCCCGAGAAGGTCGCGAAGGCCTTCGAGTTCTTCCGCACGGGCACCGTGGCCGCGCGCCAGGCGCTCTCCGACGCCCCGCCCGGGACCTGACCGTGGACGCCGCGGCCCTGCTTGCTGCCGCATCGGGCGGTCACGGTGATCTCGCCGAGAACCTGATCACCCTCGGCATCCTGTTCCTCATCGCGTACGTGCTGGGGCGCCTGGCGCGTCGCATCGGGCTGCCCGCGATCCCCGTGTACATGGTCGTCGGACTGCTCGCGAGCCCGCACACGCACGTCTTCCCGCTCGATTTCGAAGCTGCGGATGTCCAGCTGATCGCCGTCTTCGGCCTGCTGCTGCTGCTCTTCAGCCTCGGCCTGGAATTCGATCAGGACGAGTTCTTCGGCAACCTGAACCGGCTCCTGATCTCCGGCGGCTCCTACGTCGCGATCAACCTCGGCGCGGGCATCGCGTTCGGCTTCTGGGTCGGCTGGGGCACGCGCGAGGCGCTGATCATCGCCGGCATGACGGCGACCTCGTCGAGCGCCATCGTCACGAAGCTGCTGATCGAGCTGCGCCGGCTGACGAACGACGAGACGCCCATGATCCTCGGCGTCACCGTCATCGAGGACATCTTCATCGCGATCTACCTCGCCATCGTCTCGGCTGCGCTCAGCCATGCCGCGGGATTCTGGCCGATCGTGCTGCGGCTCGCCATCGACTTCGTCTTCATCGTCGTCATGTTCTCGATCGCGCGCTGGGGCGGCAGATATGTCTCGCGCCTGCTGCAGACGAAGGACGACGAGCTCTTCACGGTGCTCTTCTTCGGCCTCGCCGTCGTGTTCGGCGGCATCGGCGAGCTCATCGGCGTCACCGACGCGATCGGCGCGTTCCTCATCGGTGTCGTGCTCGGCGCGACGCGCTACCACGGCCGAATAGAGCGCGTCACGGTTCCGCTGCGCGACATCTTCGCGGCCTTCTTCTTCCTGAACTTCGGGCTCGATCTCGACATCGCCAAGTTCCCGCAGGTGACCTGGGTCGTGATCGCCGCGGTCGTGCTGACGATGCTGCTGAACTTCGGCGCGAGCCAGCTGATCGCCTGGATGAACAAGATGGACTTCACCGCCGCGGTGAACACCTACGTCATCCTGCAGAACCGCGGCGAGTTCGTGCTGATCCTCGCGACGCTCGCGGTCGGGGCGGGTCTCGACTCTCGCCTCACCCCCTTCGCCGGCCTGTACGTGCTCATCATGGCGATCCTCGGGCCGCTGCTCGCGGCGAACTCCGACCGCTTCAACGCGCTGGTCAAGCGCGGCCGCCAGCGCGCTGCGAAGAGGCGGGAAGCGCGGCGCGCTGCGCGCGAGGAGACGGCGCCAGCGGGTGATTCCCAGCTTGCCAATGGCCCGACGGTGTCGAATAGGGAGCAGCCGCACGCCATCGATCGGCTGGTCGACGAGGCGATGCTGGCGACCGACTCGGATTCCGGCCATGAGGCCGACGCACGAAAGCAGCCCGAAGATCTCTGACCACGCCCCGCATCCCGGCGACCTGACGCTCTTCCAGGTCATGCGCCGCCCGCGCTGGATCGGCGTGCTCGTCGTCGCGCTCGCGATCGCGGCGGCCTTCGCGTACCTCGGCAAGTGGCAGCTCACCCGCGCCGTCGAGGCGCGCCAGGTCGGCCCGCAGGTCACCGAGACGACGCACCAGCTCCACGACGTGCTGCACCCCGGGAAGGCGATCGCGAACGACCGGGTCGGGCAGCTGGTGACGGTCCGCGTCACCACGGTGCCCGCCGACTACACGCTCATCCAGGATCGCGACAACAACAGCGGGCGCAGAGGGTGGTGGGTCGTCGGGCACGCGGTCGTCGCCGACGGGCCCGATGCCGGCGCCCATCTCGCCGTCGCGCGGGGCTTCACCGCCAGCCGCGCGGTCGCGCTCGCCGTTCAGCAGCGGCTCGCCGCGGCGTCCCCCGAGCAGCTCGAGATCGCCGGCCGCATCCAGCCGACGGACCCCCCTCAGCAGCCCGAGGACAGCCTCGACGGCGACCCGCCGATGATGAAGGACATGGCCGTCGCCATCCTGATCAACCACTGGTCGGGCCTCGGTGACAGCCCGAAGTTCTTCGAGGCCTACCTCGTCGCGAGCGACCACGTTCCCGACGGCCTCGTGCCGATCTACGCGCCGCCGCCCATCCAGCAGAAGTCGATCGACTGGCTCAACGCCTTCTACGCCGCCGAGTGGGCCGTCTTCGCAGGCTTCGCCGTGTACCTCTGGTACCGCCTGGCGAAGGATGCCTGGGAGCGCGAGGTCGAGGACCAGCTCGCTCTCCGCGAGGGCTCCGACGAGGCATCCGATCAACCCACAGCACGGCAGAAAGTAGACTAGGAACATGCCGCAGGCCAGTGCCCCGTCCACCGAAGACGGGACGTATCTCGCCCGCCTGTGGGAGCAGCTGCGCAGCGTCAAGGGCGCCCGGCCGCGCCCCGCTGACCTGCCGAAGGTGCCCGCGGCCCTGCGCCTCTATCAGGTGACCGCCTGGATCACGGGTGTCATGCTGCTGCTGCTGTGCGCCGAGATGGTCATCAAGTACGGCTTCGGGCACTGGGTCTACGCCTTCCAGCCCGGCGAGCCGATCATCTCGTTCCCGCTCGTCAATGCGGCGACCGATCCGTACCAGCAGGGCGTCAACCTCTCCATCGCAGTGCTGATCGCCCACGGCTGGCTCTACGTGCTCTACCTGTTCGCCGACTTCCGCCTGTGGAGCCTGATGCGCATGCCCTTCACGAAGTTCGTGCAGATCGCGCTCGGCGGCGTCATCCCGTTCATGTCCTTCATCGTCGAAGGCCTGATCACCAAGCAGGTCCGCACCTACCTCGCCGAGCACGCACCGGCGCCCGCCCCCGTCACCGCAGGAGGACAGGATTAGCACGCAAGAGAGCACCGAAACGTCGCAGCTGGAGGAGCGCCCGGTTCTCGTCGTCGACTTCGGCGCGCAGTACGCGCAGCTGATCGCGCGGCGGGTGCGCGAGGCATCCGTCTACTCCGAGATCGTGCCGCACACGATCACCGCGGCAGAGGTGGCGGCGAAGAACCCGGCAGGCATCATCCTCTCGGGCGGCCCGTCGTCGGTCTACGAAGACGGCGCGCCCGCGTTCGACTCCCGCGTGTTCGACCTCGGCATCCCGACGCTCGGCATCTGCTACGGCTTCCAGGTCATGGCGCAGGCGCTCGGCGGCGAGGTCGCGCAGACCGGGCGCCGCGAATACGGGGCGACGGATGTCTCGGTGTCGGCGCCTCAGAGCACGCTGCTCGACGGCCAGCCGACCGAGCAGATCGCGTGGATGTCGCACGGCGACTCCGTCTCTCGCGCCCCCGAAGGCTTCGAGGTGCTCGCCTCGACCCTGTCGACCCCCGTCGCCGCGTTCGCGAGCGACGAGAGGAAGTTCTACGGCGTGCAGTGGCACCCCGAGGTGAAGCATTCGCAGTACGGCCAGAGCGTGCTCGAGAACTTCCTGCACCGTGCCGCCGGCATCCCCGCCGACTGGAACAGCGAGAACGTCATCGAGACGCAGGTCGCGCGCATCCGCGAGCAGGTCGGGAACGCGCGCGTGATCTCGGCGCTGTCGGGCGGCGTGGATTCCGCCGTCTCGACCGCCATCGTGCACAGGGCCGTCGGCGACCAGCTGACCGCGGTGTTCGTCGACCACGGCCTGCTGCGCAAGGGCGAGCGCGAGCAGGTCGAGAAGGACTACGTCGCCTCGACCGGTGTGCGCCTCATCACGGTCGACGCGGCCGACACGTTCCTCGGCCACCTCGAGGGCGTCACCGACCCCGAGCAGAAGCGCAAGATCATCGGCCGCGAGTTCATCCGCGCGTTCGAGAAGGTGCAGCGCGAGCTGGTCGCCGAGGCCGAGGCCTCCGGCGGAGAGCCGGTGAAGTTCCTCGTGCAGGGCACGCTCTACCCCGACGTCGTCGAGTCGGGCGGGGGCACCGGAACCGCGAACATCAAGAGCCACCACAACGTGGGCGGGCTTCCCGAGGACCTCGACTTCGAGCTCGTCGAGCCGCTGCGCACGCTGTTCAAGGACGAGGTGCGCGCGGTCGGGCGCGAGCTGGGGATTCCCGAGGCGATCGTCTCGCGCCAGCCGTTCCCCGGCCCGGGTCTCGGCATCCGCATCATCGGCGAGGTGACCCGCGAACGCCTCGAGATCCTGCGCGAGGCCGACGCGATCGCGCGCTCCGAGCTCACCGCGGCGGGCCTCGACGAGGCGATCTGGCAGTGCCCGGTCGTGCTGCTCGCCGACGTGCGCTCCGTGGGCGTGCAGGGCGACGGCCGCACCTACGGCCACCCCATCGTGCTGCGCCCGGTCTCTTCCGAGGACGCCATGACCGCCGACTGGACCCGCGTGCCCTACGAGGTGCTGGCCCGTATCTCGAACCGCATCACCAACGAGGTGCCCGAGGTCAACCGCGTGGTGCTCGACGTGACGTCGAAGCCGCCGGGGACCATCGAGTGGGAATGAAAGAAGCCGCCCGCGGGCGGCTTCTTTCGTTGTGTCGGCTGTTCGCGGTGCGCGCGAGCTGCGGCGTCCCTCTCGTTTCACTTGCATGAGGGAACAGGGTCAGCGCGGCGCAGAATCTGTTCCCTCATGCAAGTCGTACGAAGGGGACGTGCCGGAGCGGGGCGCCCCGTTACCAGCCGAGCTCGCCGTCGTCCTCCTGGAAGGTTCCCGTCGGGCCGTCGGCGCCGATCGTCGCGAGCTTCACGACGATCTTCGCGCTCTCGGACGCCGGGCGCCCGGGGTGGACCCCCGGCTCGCCGCCGCCGAGCTCGGTCGCGGTGACACCCGGCTCGATCGCGTTGAACTTCACCTCGGGCACGGCCTTCGCGTACTGCACGGTCAGCATCGAGACCGCCGCCTTGCTCGGCCCGTAGACGAGCGTGGGGAAGTGCGACGCCGGGCGCGAGTCCTCGTGCACGGCCCAGAACGAGCCGAGCGCGCTGCCCACGTTCACCACGACCGGGTTCGCCGACCGGCGCAGCAGCGGCAGCGCGGCCTGGGTGACCCGGATGATCCCGACGACGTTCGTGTCGAACACCGCGAGGGCGCTCGGCCCGTCGGTCTTCTCGGCGACGCCGTCTTCGCCGAACTCGTACGACGCGATGCCGGCGTTGTTGACGAGCACGTCGAGGCCGCCGTCCGCCTCGATCTGCCCGAGTGCAGCGGCGACCGAGGCGTCGTCGGTCACGTCGAGCTGCACGAAGCGCGCCCCGAGCTCCTCGGCGGCGGCGCGGCCGCGGCCCTCGTCGCGCGAGCCCACATAGACGGTGTGCCCGAGCGCGACGAGCTGCCGGGCGGTTTCCTTGCCGAGGCCCTTGTTGGCCCCGGTGATGAGTGTCGTTGTCATGCGAACCAGACTCGCCCGAGGCATCCGCTCTCAAACAGTCGTCCCTCTTTCGTAGGAACGGCAGGGCCATGCAACGGATGCCGGAGCGGCGCACACTGGGACGGTGGAGAATCGCGAGTTCGGTCAGGCCGTGCGACGGTGGCGCGATCGGGTCGCGCCCGAGGCCGTCGGTCTTCCGCAGGGCGGCCGCCGCCGCGCCGCGGGCCTGCGCCGCGAAGAGCTGGCCGGCCTCGCCGGCATCTCGGTCGACTACCTGACCCGGCTCGAACAGGGGCGCGCGACGTCGCCGTCCCTGCAGGTGCTCGAGGCGCTCGCCCGCGCCCTGCGGCTCAGCGACCCCGAGCGCGAGCTGCTGTTCCGCCTCGGCGGGCAGGTGGCTCCCGGCCCGGGCCTCGTCTCGTCGCGCATCCCCCCGAGCGTGCAGCGCCTGCTCGACCGGCTGACCATGAATCCGATCGTCGTCTACGACGCGATGTGGAATCTGATCGTGGCCAACGCGGGCTACGAGGCACTGACGGGCGCGAGCGCCTGGCACGGCATCGAGCGCAACGGCGTCTGGCGCAACGTGGTCGGGCCGGGGCCCGCTGCCGTGCACACTCCCGAGCAGCTCGCCGAGCAGCGCGAGGGCATCGTCTCCGACCTGCGGCTCACCGCCGCGAAGTACCCCGACGACCCGCGCGTCCATCGGCTGGTCGCCGAGCTGCGCCGTCAGAGCGTGCTGTTCGCGACGCTGTGGGACTCGGCCGAGCTGCGGGCGCACGAGGATCGCTCGCGCCACAAGTACTTCGACCACCCGTCGGTCGGCCGCATCGGACTCGACTGCGACACCTTCATCGTGGCGGGCGACGACCTGCGCATCATGGTCTACTCCGCAGAGCCCGGAAGCGAGGACGCGGAGCGGCTCGAGCTCGCGATCGTGCTCGGCACCCCGTCGCTCACGAACTGATCCGCACGTTTTTCCGGCGCGTTGTCGATCTGCGCCTTTCCCGTTCGACGCATCGGTGACAGGGTCGTGGCAAGAGCGACTCGCACACAAGGAAGGCTCACCGATGAGCACGTACATGCTGATCATGCGGACCGTCGACGAGGCGGCCGCGCAGCAGGCCATGGCAGACGCCGGCCTGGACTTCGAGAAGATGATCGAGACGATGGGCCGCTTCAATGAGGAGCTGTTCAACGCGGGGGTTCTCGTCAGCGCGGAAGGCCTCGCGGATGCGCAGCTCGGTGCTGTCGTCGACTATTCGACGACGCCCCCGGTCGTCACCGACGGCCCCTACGGCGAGACGAAGGAGCTGTTCAACGGCTACTGGCAGATCGACGTCCCGACGAAAGAGGCGGCGATCGAGTGGGCGCTCAAGGTGCCCGCCGGGCCGGGGGTCAAGACCGAGATCCGCCGCGTGCCCTCGATCGACGAGTTCCCGAGCGACAACCCCTGGATCCAGCGCGAGATCGAGTGGCGCAAGGAACTCCTGCGCCGCCAGCTCGCCAACGCGGAGGGCTGAGCGAAGTGCCCAAGTTCATTCTGATCATGCGCGGCACCGACGAGGCGAGGGCGGCATTCGAGCACATCGACTTCGCCGAGGTGCTCGAAGCGATGGGGAAGTACAACGAGTCGATGCTGAAGGCCGGCGTCCTGGTCGGCGGCGAGGGTCTGTCGTTCGAGCCGGGGCTCGTCGTCGACTTCGATCAGACGCCGCCGGTCGTCACGGACGGCCCCTACGGCGAGACGAAGGAGCTGTTCAACGGCTTCTGGATCCTCGACGTGCCGACCATCGAGGAGGCCGCGGAGTGGGCGAAGCGCGCCCCGCTGACCGCGGGCAACAAGCTCGAGATCCGCCGCATCCAGGGTCCGGAGGACTTCCCGCCCGACAACGAATGGGTGAAGAAGGAGCAGGAGTGGATCGAGCACGGCTACCGCGAACCCACGCAGCCCCCGACGGTTGAGTAGGCCGCTCTGCGGCCGCATCGAAACCCTCGCCCGATGTCAACAGACCAGGCATCCGCCCGCCGCGCCGTCGCCGCCGTCTGGCGCATCGAGTCCGCGCGGATCGTCGCGACGCTGACGCGCTACACGCGCGACTTCGCGCTCGCCGAAGACCTCGCGCAAGAGGCGCTCGCGGAGGCTCTCGCCGGGTGGCCGGTGCACGGAGTGCCGTCCAACCCGGGCGCCTGGCTCGTCGCGGTGGGCAAGCGGCGCGCGATCGACGGCTGGCGCCGCGACGCCGCGCGCGATGAGAAATATGCGCAGCTCGCCCGCGAGCGCGAGATCGACGAGACGGATGCCTCGAGCGGCACCCCCTGGGACCCCGACGCCATCGACGACGACGTGCTGCGTCTGGTGTTCATCGCGTGTCACCCGGTGCTGTCGCGCGAGGCATCCGTCGCCCTCACCCTGCGCACGGTGGGCGGCCTCACGACCGACGAGATCGCGCGCGCCTTCCTCGTGCCGGTCGCGACGGTGCAGCAGCGCATCGTTCGCGCCAAGAAGACACTCGCCGCCGCGGCGGTGCCGTTCGAGGTGCCGCCCCGCGACGAGTACCCGGCGCGGCTCTCGGCGGTGCTGTCGGTGCTCTACCTGATCTTCAACGAGGGCTACGCGGCCGCCTCCGGCCCGGAGTGGATGCGCGCCGACCTCGCCCGCGAGGCGCTGCGGCTCGCCCGCGTGCTCGCCGAGCTCGTGCCCCGCGAGCCCGAGGTGCACGGGCTCGCGGCCCTCATGGAGTTCCTAGTGGCGCGCTTCCCCGCGCGGGTCGACCGGGAGGGGCATCCGATTCTGCTCGCCGACCAGGATCGCTCGCG
>NZ_JBLRDT010000188.1:0-4794 GCF_057512245.1 Gryllotalpicola sp. CP2-P1 | reverse complement strand
CGCCGCATCCGCGCCCTCGATCATGAATCCGATGCTAGATCGTCACACGTGCTGGCCCTCGTGCGCGCCTTCCGCGACCTCTTCGATCAGCTTGGCCGAGAACGCCGGGATGTCGTCGGGCTTGCGGCTCGTGACGAAGCCCTTGTCGACGTGCACCTCCTCGTCGACCCAGGTGGCGCCGGCGTTGCGCAGGTCGGTCTGGAGGCTCGGCCACGAGGTCAGCGTGCGGCCGTCGACGACGCCCGCCTCGATGAGGGTCCACGGTGCATGGCAGATGGCCGCGACCGGCTTGTGCGCCGCGAAGAATGCCTTGGCGAACTCGACGGACGCCTGATCGGTGCGCAGCGCGTCGGCGTTCACGACCCCGCCCGGCAGCACGAGAGCGTCGTAGTCGTCGGGGGATGCCTGGCCGATCGGCACCTCGACCGAGAACTCGTCGCCCTTGTCGACGTGATTGAAGCCCTGCACGGTGTCGGGCTTCGGTGAGATGAGCACCGCCGTCGCGCCCGCTTCTTCGACCGCCTGCCGCGGGCCGGTGTACTCCACCTGCTCGACGCCGTCGGTCATCAGGAATGCGATCTTCTTTCCATTCAACTGAGCCATGCCTGGGCCATACCCGGCAGGCGGTGGGCGCAATCCGAAGCCGGCGGCGAGTGCGCGCACAGAGTACGCGGGATCTCGCCCGCGCCAAGCCCCTGCCCGCGGCGAAACGCGCTCCGTAGCGTCGCCTGCTCCGATGAACGAGGGGAAGAGACGATGTTCTTTCACAAGCAAGAGCTGCAGCATGCGGCCAGCCCGACGAAGCCGGACGCCGTGTATGCCCGCAAGCTGCAGGAGGTGCTGGGCGGCCAGTACGGCGAGATCACCGTGGCGCTGCAGTACCAGTTCCAGGCATGGAACATGCACATTCCGGGCAAGTGGCGGGATCTCGTGTTCGGGATCGGCGCAGAGGAGCTCGGCCATGTCGAGATGCTGGCGACGATGATCGCGCAGCTGCTCGAGAAGGCCCCGCTCGGGATCACGAACGATGCCGTGCAGGACGACCCTACGGTGGCCGCGGTCGTCGGCGGCACCGACATCCAGCAGGCGATCGTCGCCGGCGCGGGCGCCCGTGCGGTCGACAGCATGGGGAAACCGTGGTCGGGTTCGTACCTGACCGCGAGCGGCAATCTGCTCGCGGACTTCACCGCGAATGCGAACGCCGAGATGCAGGGGCGCGTCCAGGTGGCACGCCTGTACCACATGACCGACGACGCGGGCGTGCGCGATCTGCTGAGCTTCCTGATCGCCCGCGACACGATGCATCAGAACATGTGGATCGCGGCGGCCGCCGAGCTGCGCGACGAGGGGCTGGAGGACCTTCCGGTGCCGAACAAGTTCCCCGAAGGTCAGCAGGACCAGGCGGTGGCGTACGAGTACATCAATTTCTCCGACGGGGCGAGTGCCGGCGACGGGCGCTGGGCCTCCGGCGCATCGCCCGACGGGAAGGGCGAGTTCAGCTATCGTGAGGCGCCCGAGCAGGGCGTTCCGATGCCGCCGGCGACGCGCCCGGACGCGCGCTACTTCGGCACCACCGACCTGCCCAACACGGTCGAGGAGGTCGCCGCGGTCGCGCAGGACAAGCTCGACATGGAGTGACGCGTCAAGATCGACACGTGACCACCTCGCTGCTGCTCCTCGCCGACACCCACGTCCCGAAAAGGGCGCGCGAGCTGCCGGCCGAGGTGTGGGACGCGGTCGATCGCGCCGACGTCGTGGTGCACGCGGGCGACTGGGTCTCGCTGGGGCTGCTCGATCAGCTGAGCGACCGAGCCCGCGTGCTGCACGGCGTGTACGGCAACAACGACGGCGCCGAGCTGCGCGCGCGACTGCCCGAGATCGCCCGCTGGGAGGTCGAGGGTCTGCGCTTCGCCGCGATCCACGAGACCGGTGCGGCGGCCGGCCGCGAGCGGCGCATGGACGAGCTCTTCCCCGACGCCGACGTGCTCGTGTTCGGGCACAGCCACATCCCGTGGGACACGACGACGCCCGGCGGGCTGCGCCTGCTCAACCCGGGCTCGCCGACGGACCGCCGCCGTCAGCCCTACTGCAGCTACCAGTGGATGAGGGTCGACGACGGCGCTGTGCGCGACGTCGAACTCGTACTGCTCAACCGTGCCGGCCGCGCCGCAGGCTGACCAGCGCGCCCACGGCCGCGGCGCCGATCAGCCACGGTGCTGCCGCGCGCACGGGGTCGCGCTCGAAGCGGGCGCCCATCGCCTCAACGCGGTCGCCGGCGATGAGCAGCAGCCAGTGCGCCGCGCGGCCCTCGCTGAAGTTGTCATAGGCGAAGCGACGGATGACTCCCGAGACGCCGCGCAGGGGAGAGGTCGTGCCGAACACCGGCGTCAGCTGCCGGTGCTCGATGGAGCGCTCGCGGTCCTCGCCTCCGGCCTGCCGCTCGGGCACGTCCCAGTGCGCGCCGCTCGCCGCGGGGTCGAAGCACTCGCGCGGCACCGACGGTCGGTCGGCAGGGTCGCTGTCCGCTCCCCAGCCGGGAATGCGCGAGCGCAACGCCTCAGCGTCGAACGGCGGGCGCTCGGTTCCTGCGGTGTACGGGTCCATGAGATCTCCTAGCTTCCCGACGGCACGAGCAGTGCCTTGACGATGCCGTCTTCTTTCCCGGAGAACATGCGGTAGCCGTCGGCGACCTCATCGAGCGGGATGCGGTGCGTGACGATGTCGCTCGGCGTGAGGAATCCGCTCTTGATGTGCTCGAGCAGCCTCGGCCACTGCCGCTTCACCGGGCACTGGTTCATGCGCAGCGTGAGCCCCTTGTTCATGGCGTCGCCGAACTTCACGGCGCTGAACATCGGCCCGTAGGCGCCGAGCACCGACACCGTGCCGCCCTTGCGCACGCCGTCGATCGCCCAGTTGAGCGCAACGGGCGACCCGCCCTGCAGCTTGAGCTTCGTCGCCGTGACGTGCTGCAGCCGGTTGCCGTCGGCCTCGGCGCCGACCGCGTCGATCACGACATCGGCGCCGAGCCCGTCGGTCGCGTTCTTCAGTTCGACGATGATGTCGCGATAGTGCTCGTAGTTGCGGGTCTCGGCGAAGGCGAACGCACGCGCCTTCTCGAGCCGGTAGTCGAGCCGGTCGACGACGATCACGCGCCCGGCGCCCATCAGCCAGGCCGAGCGCGCGGCGAACAGCCCGACGGGCCCCGCGCCGAGCACGACGACGGTGTCGCCCGGCGTGATGTCGCCGAGCTGCGCGCCGAAGTAGCCGGTGGCGAGGGCATCCGTCATCAGCAGGGCGTCGGCGTCGTCGAGCCAGTCCGGAATGACGCTGGGGCCGACATCGGCGAACGGCACGCGCACGTACTCGGCTTGCCCGCCGTCGTAGCCGCCGCAGGTGTGCGAGTAGCCGTAGATGCCCCCGACCGCTGTGGCGTTCGGGTTGACGTTGTGGCAGTTCGAGTACAGCCCGCGGGCGCAGAAATAACAGGAGCCGCAGTACACGTTGAACGGCACCATCACGCGGTCGCCGACTGCGAGGTTCTGAACGGATGCCCCGACCTCGACGACCTCGCCGATGAACTCGTGGCCGAACGTGGTGCCCACCCGGGTGTCGGGCATCATGCCGTGATACAGGTGCAGGTCGGAACCGCAGATGGAGGCGAGCGTGACCCGGACGATCGCGTCGTTCGGGTGCTCGATCACCGGCTCCGGCTTCTCTTCGACGCCGACCTGATACGGCCCGCGATACACCATCGCCTTCATCGCCTGGCTCCCTTCTTCCCCTGTTTCGCGGACTTCGCGAAGAGCCACCAGAGCGGAACCGCCACCGCGGCGACCAGCATCAGACCGCTCATCGCCTGACGGCTGCCGCCCCGCCAGCCGCCGCCCACGCTCGCGTCCGCGTCGGGGTAGGGCTCGAAGAGGTTGCCGCTCGTGCCCGTGGCGCGTCCGCGCGTGAACTGGGTGCGCTGCGTGAGCTGGGCGAGCTCGGCCTCGGTGAGCCCCGGCGCGAGCCGGTGCATCGGGATGAACATGGTGCCGGCCAGGTTCGCCGTCGTCTCGCGCGGGTGCTTCGCCGCCGCGCGGAGGATCGCCTTGCCCGCGGAGCCCACCGGGTAGACGGGCGGCATCGCGCGCAGCCTGTGGCCCGAGCGGTTGGCCGAGTGCCGGTAGGCCGGCGTGTCGCTCGTTGCCGGGATCACGGTGCTCACATGGATGTGCCGGTGCTTCTCGAGCGCCAGCTCGCTCCGGACGGCGGCCGACAGCGCGCGGATCGACGCCTTGGTGGCGCTGTAGACCGCGGCATACGGCTGCGGCACCTCGCCGAGCACGGACGAGACGTTGACGATCGTGCCGCGACCTGCCGCCTTCATGGCGCGCAGGGCGGCGCGCGTGCCGAGAGCGGTGCCGATGGCGTTGACCTCGAAGATGCGGCGGATCTCGTCCGGCGCCATGCGATCGAGCGGGCCGTAGCCGTCGACGCCCGCGTTGTTGACCCAGACGTCGATCCGGCCGAAGTGCGCGAAGGCGGTGTCGACGACCGCTTGCAGCTCTGCCTCGGCGCTGATGTCCGCAGCCACGGCGACGGCGGCCGCGGCGCCCTTGCGCCGACACTCGGCGGCGACGTCATCGAGCACCCGGCCGCGCCTGCTCACCAGCACGAGGCGCGCGTGTCTGCGGGCGAAGCGGAGCGCCGCGTCGCGCCCGATCCCGCTCGATGCCCCCGTGATCACGACGACCTGCTCTCTAGCCATGGCGGGGCTGTACCCGGCTCGCACGGGATGCACGCAGCCCG
>NZ_JBLRDT010000187.1:0-4847 GCF_057512245.1 Gryllotalpicola sp. CP2-P1 | reverse complement strand
TCGCGCGGCGGCGTCGGCCGGAAGCGCCGCACCTCGCGCCCGCTGACCGTCGCCGCGTTCCTCTTCGCCGTCGGCCTCGCGGTGACGAGCGTGGTGCCGATGCTCGCGCTCGGCCAGACCGCGACCGCGGCCGCCGCCTCGGCTACGGGGGTGCAGGGGCACGAGCAGCTCCAGGCGTGGCAAGCCGCGATGACCAGCACGCGCCCCGCCGCACCGCACGACCAGTACTCGACCAATCTCGTGAAGCCCGGCGACCCGCTCACCGGCAACGGCAAGATCGAGTGGCCGTTCCCGTTCAACTCGCCGATCTCCTACGGCTACGGCCCACGGGTGGCCCCCATGGAAGGCGCCTCGACGTTCCACAAGGGCGTCGACTTCGACCCGGGCGCCGGAGTGGCGATCCAGAACATCACCGCGGGCACCGTCACGAAGGTGGTCACCAACCCGCACAGCGCGCTCGGCATCGAGGTCGTCGTCGACCACGGCACGATCGACGGCCACCACATCGAGAGCCTGTACTGCGAGATGGCTCCGGGTTCGATCAAGGTCGCGGTGGGGCAGAAGATCGCGATGGGCACCATCGTCGGCAACGTCGGCGTCTCGGGAATCTCCACCGGCGCTCACCTGCACTTCGAGCTGCACCAGGACGGCGAGGCGGTCGACCCGCTCGCCTGGCTGCGCGCGCACGCCGGCTGACGCGGCCCGCGCTACCGCTTACGCGGCCCGCGGAACCATACGCGGCGCGCGGAACCATACGCGGCGTGCGGAACCGCTCGCGCGGCCCGGCAGAGTTCACCTCCGAGTTACGGGCGGGCCTTATCCCCGTAACGGGTGCCGCGGTACGGTCGAATCTTGGCCGCGGGCCAGGGGCGCCGAACCCGACTTCGAGCGCCGCCGCGGCAGCTTCGAGGAACCACAGTGCGATCTACCAGGTGGGGAACCCTGCGTTCCCCGATCGCCTATCTGTTCGTGCTGCCTGCGCTGCTGATCTTCCTGGTCTTCTCGATCGGCCCGACGGCGTACACCTTCGCGCTCTCGCTGTTCAAGTGGAACAAGTTCAACCCGGCACTGTCGAGGTTCATCGGGCTCGAGAACTACAGGACCGTGTTCACGGGCGCCGGCGACCCGAGCTTCTGGGCGACGCTCGGCGTCTCGTTCTACTTCGTCGCAGGAATGGTGATCGGCGGCACCGCGATCGGCCTGGCGCTCGCGCTTCTGCTTGCGCGGGGCGGCCGCGCGCTGGCATCCGCTCGCACCATGGTCTTCCTGCCTCACGTGACGCCCATCGTCGCGACCTCGCTCGTGTGGGTGTGGATCTTCAACCCGCAGTTCGGCCTCGCCAACCTCGTGGTGCATGCGACCGGCCACAAGAACATCGACTGGCTGGGCGACTCGAACTGGGCGATGCCGGCCGTGCTGATCTATTCGCTGTGGCACGAGCTCGGATTCGTGACGGTCGTGTTCCTCGGCGGTCTCACCACGATCTCGACCGAGCTCGCTGAAGCGGCCAAGATCGACGGCGCGAACGGCTGGCAGGAGTTCTGGCACGTCACGTTCCCGCAGCTGCGACCCGTCGTGACCCTCGTGCTGCTGATCGAGTCGGTCGGCAGTCTGCAGGCGTTCACGCAGTTCTTCGTGCTGACGCGCGGCGGCCCCGGCTACGCCACCGCCACGCTGGGCTTCCAGCTCTACCAACAGGCGTTCGTGTTCTCGAACACGGGCTACGCGGCCGCGCTCGCGGTCGTGCTCTTCGTCGTCACCGCCGCGCTCAGCATCCTGCAGCTGCGGCTCCAGGGCGACGGCACCTCCCGATCACACTCCAGACCTCGCTCTCTACCCCTGAGAAAGGCCAAGCCATGAAGCGCACCACCCTCACCGCGGTCGTCGCGGGCGCGGCGATCGCTGCACTCGCCCTCACGGGCTGCTCGTCGGGCAGCTCCTCCACCACGTCCTCCTCGGGCGGCGCTCCCACCCTCGACCCCAGCAAGAAGGTCACCATCACCTTCGCCGAGGCCATGGCCTCCGGCGCGCTCAAGACCGAGCTCGAGAAGGTGACGAAGGAGTTCGAGGCGAAGAACCCGAACATCACCGTCACGCTGCAGGCTCAGCCGGACTACAACACGCTGAAGACCAAGATCGACGCAGCGCTCACCGCCGGCAACGCGCCGACGATCGCCCAGGTCTACGGCGAGTGGGCGGCGGAGTACGCGAGCTCCGACGTGCTCGAAGCGCTCACCGCCTACGCCAAGGCCGACCCGTCGGCGACCGACGGCCTCTACAAGGGCATCAGGAACAGCCTCTACATCGACAAGAAGCTGTACATGTGGCCGTTCAACGCGAGCGCCGTCGCCATGTTCTACAACCCCGAGATGCTGAAGGCGGCCGGGCAGGACGTGCCGAAGACCTGGGACGACTTCGTGACCGTCGCCAAGGCCGTCTCGAAGGACGGCGTCGTCGCCCTGCCCATGGACCCCGGCTCATCGTCGGGCCCCGCGGGCGGCACCACGATCTTTGAGCTGATGGCGCAGGCGAACGGCACTCCGGTCTTCACGGCCGACGGCACCCCCAAGTTCGACTCGGACGACGCCGTGAAGGCGCTGCAGACCCTCGTCGACCTGAAGAAGGCGGGCGCGCTGCAGACCGGCACGAACTACCCGGGCGAGACGGCGCTCGGCGCCGAGAAGGGCACCTTCGACATCTCGACGACTACGAGCGTCTACTACGACCAGCAGGCGGTCGGCGACAAGTTCGAGATGGGCATCGCCCCCGTTCCGGCCGCGGCCGACGGCACGCGCGTCAACCAGATCAACGGCACCAACGTCGCCATGTTCTCTTCAGCGACCGACGACCAGAAGGCCGCCGCCTGGAAGTACATGCAGTTCCTCACCGAGGCCGAGACGCAGAGCGAGTGGGCGCAGGCCACCGGCTACCTGCCCGTGAACCCGAAGACGCTCGAGCTGGACGACATGAAGAGCTACATCGCCAAGAACCCCTACGTCACCTTCGCCAGCGAAGACCTCGCCGACTCGTCGGCGCTGCCGCCGTACGCCTGGGTGCAGGACGGCCTCGGCGACCTCGGTGCCGCGCTGCAGTCGGCCCTCGCCGGGAACGCGACCCCCGCGGCCGCGCTGAAGGATGCGCAAGACAAGGCCGAGAAGGCCATGGCGGCAGACAAGTAGGTCCGGCCCGGGCATCCTCGATCACCAGGAATCTCATGACACGAAGGAGAACCCGGCGGGGTCGCGGGATCGCGGCCACGGTCGCCGTGATCGTCGGGCTGGCGTTCCTCGCGCCCCTGCTGTGGGTGCTGATCACCAGCCTGTCCAGCCGCGGCGACGTCTACCGCTTCCCGCCGGCGCTGTGGCCCGACTGGCAGTGGGCGAACTACGCCCGCGCCTGGTCGGCCGCGCCGTGGGTGCGGTACTTCGTCAACACCGTGTTCATCGGGGCCTGCACCGTGGCCCTGGTGCTCGTGACGTCGGTCCTCGCCGGGTTCGCCTTCGCCCGCATGCGCTTCGTGGGGCGCACGCCGCTCTTCCTGCTCGTGCTCGCCGTGATGATGGTGCCCCAGACGGTGCTCATCATCCCGAACTACGTGATCGCGTCGCGGCTGCACCTGCTGGACACCTATTGGATCCAGATCCTGCCGTTCGGGGCATCCGTCTTCGGCATCTTCCTGCTGCGGCGGTTCTTCCTCTCGATCCCCAGCGAGATCTTCGACGCCGCGCAGCTCGACGGCGCGGGCCCGGTGCGCATGGCGTTCCAGGTCGCCGGGCCGCTCGCCCGGCCGTCGCTGATCCTCGTCGGGCTCAACACCTTCATGGGGGCGTGGAACTCGTTCGTGTGGCCGTACATCATGACGACCAAGGACTCGATCCGCCCCATCGAGGTCGGGCTGAACGCCTTCTACGGCGTGAACGGCACCGACTGGACGACGCTGTCGGCTGCCGTCGTCTTCACGACGATTCCGATCGTCGTGCTCTTCCTCTTCTTGCAGAAGTACTTCGTGACCGGCCTCTATTCGACTTCAGGAGCAGTGAGATGACGGATGCCGCGCCCGGCCGCCCCGGCGACGACGCGACCACGATCGAGTTCTACGGCGGCCTGGGGGTCATCGGCTCGTCGAAGGTCGTGATCCGCCACGGCAGCGGCGCGGGCGAGTCGCGCGTGCAGCTCGACATGGGCCTCGACATTCCGAACGGCGAGGATCTGATGGCCGCACCGGTGGGTCTCGGCACGCGGCCCAGGCGCGAGCTCGCCGACCTGCTGCGCCTGGGCGCCGCACCGCGCGTGCCCGGTCTGTACGACCCGCGCTGGCTGCCGGCCGACGTCTCGAGCGCCGAGCTGCTCGCCGACGCCCCAGGCAGCCACGCGCTGTTCGTCAGCCACGCGCACCTCGACCACATGGGCCTCGCGGGGTTCGTGCGCCCCGCCGTGCCGGTCTACGCGACCCCGCAGACCGTCGAGCTGCTGCGCGCGCTCGCCGCGTCGGGCGAAGGCGTGCTCGGCGCCGAGCCGGACTGGCGCCCGATCGAGTTCGGCGCGCCCGTCACGGTGGGCGAGATCACCGTCGAGGCGCTGCCCGTCGACCACGACGTTCCCGGGGCGGCCGGATTCCTGGTCACGACTCCCGACGGGCGGGTGGCCTTCACCGGCGACCTGCGGTTCCACGGCGAGCAGCCCGATCTCAGCCGCGACTTCGCGGCCGCGATCTCGGGCGTCGACGTCCTCGTGACCGAGGGCACCGCCCTCTCGTGGGAGCCGCGTTCCGATTCCGCCGCGACCGAAGCCGACGTCGTCACCCGGTTCCAGGCGACCCTCGCCGAGGCATCCGGCCTCGTGCTCAT
>NZ_JBLRDT010000186.1:0-4860 GCF_057512245.1 Gryllotalpicola sp. CP2-P1 | reverse complement strand
CCACCGGCGGCACCGTCACGGCGGCATCCGGGCACGTGAACGCCGGTCAGACCGGCGTCGAGTCCCTCATGTCCGCCCTCGACGCGGTGGCCGAGCAGCGCCAGGCTGCGCAGCAGGGTGAGCGCAGCGATGGCGAGGCATCCGGCGAGTCCAACGACGACAACGGCCAGCAGGCTGGCGAGGGCGAGGGCGGCCGCAGCCGTCGCAACCGCCGCAACCGCAACCGCAACCGCGCCGACCGCGAGAACAACGGCCAGGGCAACAACGGCCAGCAGGGCCAGGGCGGCGAGCAGCCCGCCAAGGAGAGCGACAAGCCCGAGCAGGGCGGCCAGGGCCAGGGCGGCCAGAGCGGCAACGGCCAGAACAAGCAGGACGGCGAGCAGGGCGAGGGCGGCCGTCGCAGCCGCTACCGCGACCGCAAGCGCCGCGGCGGCGGCGCCGGTGACGACGCCGAGATCGAGCTGACGGAAGACGACGTGCTGATCCCGGTCGCGGGCATCCTCGACGTCCTCGACAACTACGCCTTCGTGCGCACCACCGGCTACCTCGCAGGCGCGAGCGACGTGTACGTCTCGCTCGGCCAGGTCAAGAAGTACGGCCTGCGCAAGGGCGACGCGGTCGTCGGCGCGATCCGCCAGCCGCGCGAGAACGACAACGGCAACTCGCGTCAGAAGTACAACGCCCTCGTGCGCGTCGACTCGATCAACGGCCAAACGGTCGAAGAGGCCCAGACCCGCGTCGAGTTCGGCAAGCTGACCCCGCTCTACCCGCAGGAGCGCCTGCGCCTCGAGACGGTCCCCGAGAAGCTCACCCAGCGCATCATCGACCTGGTCGCCCCGATCGGGAAGGGCCAGCGCGGCCTCATCGTCGCGCCCCCCAAGGCCGGCAAGACGATCGTGCTGCAGCAGATCGCGAACGCGATCACGACGAACAACCCCGAGGTGCACCTCATGGTCGTGCTCGTCGACGAGCGGCCCGAAGAGGTCACCGACATGCAGCGCACGGTGAAGGGCGAGGTCATCGCCTCGACCTTCGACCGCCCCGCCGAGGACCACACCACGGTCGCAGAGCTCGCCATCGAGCGCGCGAAGCGCCTCGTCGAGCTGGGCCACGACGTCGTCGTGCTGCTCGACTCGATCACGCGCCTCGGCCGTGCCTACAACGTCTCGGCGCCGGCATCCGGGCGCATCCTCTCGGGCGGCGTCGACGCCTCGGCTCTCTACCCGCCCAAGCGCTTCTTCGGTGCCGCGCGCAACATCGAGCACGGCGGCTCGCTCACGATCCTCGCGACCGCGCTCGTCGAGACCGGCTCCAAGATGGACGAGGTCATCTTCGAGGAGTTCAAGGGCACCGGCAACAGCGAGCTGCGCCTCTCGCGCCAGCTCGCCGACAAGCGCATCTTCCCGGCCGTCGACGTCAACGCGTCGTCCACCCGCCGCGAAGAGATGCTGCTCTCGCCCGACGAGGTCAAGATCACCTGGAAGCTGCGTCGCGCCCTCGCGGGCCTCGACCAGCAGCAGGCGCTCGAGGTCGTGCTCGGCAAGCTGAAGGAGACCTCGTCGAACGTGGAGTTCCTCGTGCAGATGCAGAAGTCGATCCCGACTTCGGGCAGCGGCGGGCACTCGCACGGCAACGAGAACAACCACCGCTGATGTTCGAGTCCGTCTCAGGGCTGCTCGACGAGTTCGGCGATCTCGAGCAGCAGCTCGCCGACCCCGCCCTGCATGCCGACGCGGCGCGCGCAAAGAAGGTCAACCGCCGCTACGCCGAGCTCTCGCAGATCAAGAAGGCCTACGAGGACTGGCAGCAGGCGGGCGACGATCTGGATGCCGCACGGGAGCTCGCCCGTGAGGACGAGGCCTTCGCCGAGGAGATCCCCGGGCTTGAAGATAAGCAGACCGCCGCGCAAGAGAAGCTCCGGCGTCTGCTGATCCCGCGCGACCCCGACGACGGCCGCGACGTGATCCTCGAGATCAAGGGCGGCGCCGGTGGGGAAGAGGCGGCGCTGTTCGCGGCCGATCTGCTGCGCATGTACGTGCACTATGCCGACTCGAAGGGCTGGAAGTCCGAGATCCTCGAGGCCGATCAGACCGACCTCGGCGGCTACACAAACGTGCAGGTCGCGATCAAGTCGAACGCCACCGACCCGGCCGAGGGCGTCTGGGCGCACCTCAAGTACGAGGGCGGGGTGCACCGCGTGCAGCGCGTGCCGGCGACCGAGTCGCAGGGGCGCATCCAGACCTCGACGGCCGGCGTTCTCGTCTTCCCCGAGGTCGACGAGCCCGAAGAGATCGAGATCGCGGCGAACGACATCCGCGTCGACGTGTTCCGCTCGTCGGGCCCCGGCGGCCAGTCGGTGAACACGACCGACTCGGCGGTGCGCATCACGCACCTTCCGACGGGCATCGTCGTCTCGATGCAGAACGAGAAGTCGCAGATCCAGAACCGCGAGGCCGCCATGCGCGTGCTGCGCGCGCGCCTGCTCGCGAAGCAGCAGGAGGAGCTGGATGCCGCGGCATCCGACGCCCGCAAATCGCAGGTGCGCTCCATGGATCGCTCCGAGCGGATCCGCACCTACAACTTCCCCGAGAACCGCATCGCCGACCACCGCACGGGTTTCAAGGCCTACAACCTCGACCAGGTGCTGAACGGCGCGCTCGACCCCGTCATCGACTCGGCGATCCAGGCCGACGAAGAGGCGCGGCTCGCGGCGATCGGCGACTCGGCCGACGCGTAGCGCGCGGGGTCTCGGCCCGATTCACCCGCGACGTCCACAGGCGCCGCAGCCGACCACGACGCCCTGACGGGGCGGAAGGCCTTAGCCCCGCGTCGCGTCCCCCTCGGCGCTCCGCAGCGAGTCGACCATGCCGCGCAGCAGGCGGAACGCCTCGGCCTGCTCCTGCTGCGACATGCCGCCCAGCATCCTCACCTCGACGGAGCGGACGGCCGCGCTCGCCTTCTCGAGGCTGCGCCGGCCGCGTGGCGTGAGCTGTGCAGGCAGCGCCTTCCCGACGCGCGCCTCGGCGGGGCGGGTGACGAAGCCGTCGCGCTCGAGCGACTGCAGCAGCACGTTCATGGACTGCCGGGTCACGAAGGTTCCCCTCGCGAGTTCGGAGTTGGACAGGCCCGGTCGCTGCGCCAGCAGCTCGAGGCACGAGTAGTGCGTCACGGTCATGCCGAGCGGGCGCAGCACGGCCTCCATCGCCGTGCGCAGCGCGCTCGACGCCTCTTTCAGCAGGTAGCCGAGTGACGTCTCGAGGTCGACGCCTGTGCCGTCTTGACTCATGTCAGCATTCTGACATATGGTTGCCCATGTCAGACAACTGACATGACAGGAAGAAGCATCTCATGCCCGCAACCGGCCCCGACTTCATCTCGCTCCAGGTCCGCGATCTCGACGCCTCGCAGGCCTTCTACGAGCGGTACCTCGGCCTCGTCCGATCGCCCGCGGGGCCGCCGCACGCGGTGGTCTTCGCAACGTCGCCCATCGCCTTCGCGCTGCGCGATCTGGTGCCGGGCACCGACCTCGATTCCGTGGCCCAGCCCGGCATCGGCACGGCGCTCTGGCTGCACGCCACCGAGGTGCAGGCGATCCACGACGCGCTCGTCGCCGACGGCCACACCATCGTCTCGGGGCCCATCGACGGCCCGTTCGGCCGCACCTTCACCTTCGCCGACCCCGACGGCTACCACGTCACCCTGCACGACAAGGCATAGCCTCGTATCACGCGAGACGACCCCCGATGCGCGAATGCCGAGGCAGAGCAGCATCGGGGGTCGTCTCGCGAGCGCCAGCCCCGGCTACCCGCGGGTGAAGCGCAGGGTGCGGACCTCGAAGGGGGTCAGCGTCACCTCGACCGACGAGCCGCCGCGTGCGGCATCCGCCAGCTCGTCCTCGATCAGCGAGACCACGCGCCCCGCACCGAACGGCTCGGCCACGCGAACGACGCCGCGGGCGCGCCGGCCCTGAGCCTCGTAGACGCGCACGATGAGGTCGCCCGAGCGGTCGTGCGCGAGCTTGATCGACGAGATCAGGATGCCCTCGCCGGAGACCTCCGCGAGGGGAGCCACGGCACCCGAGCCCGAGCCGGCCCGCCGCCGCGTCGCGGTGTTGAGCGCGATGCCCGCCTCGGTCGCCCCGAGCGCGTCGGTGCCGATGACCAGCCCATAGGCGTGCGTCTGCGGCCCCTGGTCGGTCTCAGGGTCGGGGAAGCGCGGCGCGCGCAGCAGCGACAGGCGCAGCGTCGTCGTCACCTCGGCGTCTTCCGCATCGCGCGTGACGTCGTAGCCGTAGGTCGAGTCGGTGACGAGCGCGACGCCGAATCCCGGCTCCTCGGCGAGCACGAAGCGGTGCATCGAGGTCTCGAACTTCGCCGCCTCCCAGCTGGTGTTCGTATGGGTGACGCGCTTGTAGTAGCCGTACTGCGTCTCGGCGGCGGTGTGCTCGGCGCGCACGTCGAGCGGGAACGCGACCTTCAAGAACTTCTCGGTCTCGTGCCAGTCGGTCGACTGGTCGATGCGCAGCACGCGCGAGCCGGGGCCGAGGGTGAGCACCTGGCGCACCGACGACGCCGAGAATGTGCGGTCGATCGTGACGTGCACGCCGTTCTCGTCCTCGGCGACCGAGAGCGCGTCGACCGCGCGCAGGTCTTCGACGCGGTTGCGGTAGTAGCGGTCGACGTCCCACGCGTCCCACATGTTCGGGAAGTCCTGGTGCAGCTGCAGCAGGTTCGCCTCGCCGCCCGGCGCGATCGCGTCGCGGCCCGTCGCGAGGTCGACGGCCGAGGTCACGAGACCCTCGGCGGAGACGACGATCTCGACCAGCTCGTTGCGCAGCACGATGCCGCGTTCGTCGCGCGC
>NZ_JBLRDT010000185.1:0-4865 GCF_057512245.1 Gryllotalpicola sp. CP2-P1 | reverse complement strand
ACGAGTTCCACGGCGCGCACCAGGCCGGGGTGCTCGCTCCGGTACGCCGCTCCACCTCGCTGCTCGCGCTCGACGTCACCGCGCAGGGCGCGGCAGGTCTCACGGAACTGCTGCAGACGATCACCGACACGGCCCGCTTCCTCACGACGGGCGGTGCGCCGCGAGAGCTCGGCATCACCGCGCCGCCGAGCGACTCGGGCGTTCTCGGGCCCGAGGTCACGGCGGGCGGGCTCACCGTGACGCTGGCGGTCGGGGCATCCCTCTTCGACGGGCGCTTCGGGCTGGCATCCGTGAAGCCCTCGAAGCTGCGCACGATGGAGGACTTCCCCAACGACGCGCTCGACCGCGCGATCTGCGACGGCGACCTTCTGCTGCAGTTCGAGGCGGACGACAACGACGTCGTGATCCACGGTGTGCGCGAGGTACTGCGCGCCACGCGTGCCGGAATGCAGCTGCGCTGGCGGCGCGACGGCTTCTCGTCACCCCCGCGCCCCAGTGGCACCCCGCGCAATCTCATGGGCTTCAAGGACGGCACCGCCAACATCGATCGCACCGACGCGAAGCTGATGGACCAGCTCGTGTGGGCGCACGGCGGCCAGGCCGAGCCCGCCTGGGTCGAGGGCGGCAGCTATCTGGCGGTGCGGGTGATCCGCATGCTGGTCGAGTCCTGGGACCGCGTCGGCATCGAAGAGCAGCAGCAGATGTTCGGCCGCTACAAGGGCTCGGGCGCGCCGCTCACCGGCTCGAGCGAGTTCGAGGACCCGCACTATGAGCGCGACCCCAACGGCGACTCGATTCCGCTGAGCGCGCACATCCGGGTCGCGAACCCGCGCACGCCGGGCACCGAGAACCAGCGGATGCTGCGCAGGGCCTTCAACTACGACGGCGGCATCGACGCGAACGGCAACCTCGACCAGGGCCTGATCTTCACCGCGTTCAACCAGGACATCGAGCGCCAGTTCGTCACGGTGCAGAAGCGGCTGATCGACGAGCCGCTGGTCGACTACATCTCGCCCGTCGGGGGCGGCTACTACTTCGCGCTGCCCGGGGCGAGGGATGCCTCGGACTGGCTCGGAAAAGGCATGTTCGCATGAGGTCGACACTCGTGCGGGCACACAGGCTCGGCGCAAGCGGGCGCCGGGAACCATAAGAGGAAGAAGAGTCAACCGTGTTCCAGAAAGCACGTTTGAAGCGTCTCGGAATCGCCGGGGGAGCTCTGGCCGTCGCGGCCGGCTTCGCTGTCGCGACCGCGTTCGCGGCAGCTCCGGCGCAAGCCCACCCGAAGGCGGACAACTCGGCGCGCACCACCACGCCGATCAAGCACCTCGTGGTGATCTTCGACGAGAACGTCTCGTTCGATCACTACTTCGGCACCTACCCCACGGCCGCCAACACCGACGGCACGAAGTTCGTCGCGGCGAAGAACACGCCGAAGGTGAACACCCTGGTCACCTCGGGAACCCTGAAGAACAACCCGAACCAGTACCAGCCGACGCGCCTCACGCCCGCGCAGGCCGACACGTGTGACCAGAACCACGGCTACCTGCCCGAGCAGAAGGCCGTGAACGGCGGCAAGATGGACCAGTTCGTGCAGAACACCTCGGTCGACAAGTGCGCCGCGCCGCTGTACTCGGCGCCCGGTCTCGCGATGGGCTACTACGACGGCAACACCGTCACGGCGCTGTGGAACTACGCGCAGAACTATGCGATGAGCGACAACAGCTGGGACGCGACCTTCGGCCCGTCGACCCCCGGCGCGCTCAACCTGATCGCGGGCCAGACGCACGGGGTCACCTCGTACGACCCGAAGACCGGCACGACGAACCCGAAGCCGACGGCGACGCCCGACGGCTACACGGTGATCGACCCCGACGCCACGGGTGTCGGCACGGTCACGAACGACCCCGACCCCGTGTACGACGACTGCGCGGACTCGAACCACACCTCGACGAACGCGCTCGCCGGCATGTCGGGCAAGAACATCGGCGACCTGCTGAACGACAAGGGCGTCACGTGGGGCTGGTTCCAGGGCGGCTTCAAGCCGACCACCACGGCCAAGGCCAGCTCGACCGGCTACGCCGTCTGCGGCGCGACCCACACGAACATCTCGGGCACCTCGGTCGTCGACTACTCGCCGCACCACAACCCGTTCGCGTACTACAAGTCGACGTCGAACCCGCACCACCTGCCGCCGACCTCGGTGAAGGCGATCGGCCACACCGACCAGGCGAACCACCAGTACGACACGAGCGACTTCGACGCGGCGGTCGCTGCCGACAACCTGCCGGCGGTCTCGTTCGTCAAGGCGCCCGAGTACCAGGACGGTCACGCGAGCTACTCCGACCCGACCGACGAGCAGACGTTCCTCGTGAACACGATCAACGAGCTGCAGAAGTCGCCGGAGTGGTCGAGCACCGCAGTGGTCATCTCGTACGACGACTCCGACGGCTGGTACGACCACGTCGCGCCGAAGATCACCAACGGCTCGACCGATTCGGCCAACAACGCCGCCATCTGCACGACGGCCCCGAAGAACCCGGCGAACGGCGGCTACGAGGACCGCTGCGGCCCGAGCCAGCGTCTGCCGCTGCTCGTGATCTCGCCCTACACCAAGGCGAACTCGGTCGACCACACCGCCACCTCGCAGCCCTCGATCCTGAAGTTCGTCGAGGACAACTGGTCGACGGGTCGCATCGGTGACGGCTCGTTCGACAAGACCGCCGGCTCGCTGAACGGCCTGCTCGACTTCGCGCACCCGCAGAACCGCAGCGTGCTGCTCGACCCGAAGACGGGGGCGGTCTCGAAGGTCGTGCCGATCGACCACACGCCGACCCACCCGTCGAAGCCGTCGAAGCCGGCGCACCCCTCGAAGCCGACGCACCCCTCGAAGCCCGGCAAGGGCGACAAGGGCCACGGCGGAGTCTTGGGCTGGCTCGGCTGGTAGCTGCGGCCCGGCGGTAACCGCCCCAGCACAAGGAACTCAGCACAAGGAACGCTGCACAAAGAACTCTGCACAAGGAGCTCTGCATAAGGAAGGGGCCCTGGCGATCCCAGGGCCCCTTTCGCGTGGGGTGCTCGCGCCGCGGTCGCGCCGCGGTCGCGCGCGGCGCCGCGCGCTATGCGATCGCGCGGTCGACGATCTCCTTCGCCTCGGCCTGGACCTGCTTCAGGTGGTCTGCGCCCTTGAACGACTCTGCGTAGATCTTGTAGACGTCCTCGGTGCCGGACGGCCGCGCCGCGAACCAGGCGTTCTCGGTGACGACCTTCACGCCCCCGACCGCGGCGCCGTTTCCGGGCGCCTCGGAGAGCTTCGCGACGATCGGCTCGCCGGCGAGCTCGGTCGCCGTGATGGCATCCCCCGAGAGCTTCGCGAGCTTCGCCTTCTGCTCTTTGCTGGCAGCGGCGTCGATGCGCTCGTACACCGGGTCGCCGAACGTGTCGGTCAGTTCGCGGTAGAGCTGTGACGGGCTCTTCCCCGTGACGGCGATGATCTCGCTGGCGAGCAGGGCGAGCAGGATGCCGTCCTTGTCGGTCGTCCAGGCGGTGCCGTCCTTGCGCAGGAACGAGGCCCCCGCGGACTCCTCGCCGCCGAAGCCGACCGAGCCGTCGACGAGCCCCGGCACGAACCACTTGAAGCCGACGGGCACCTCCCACAGCGTGCGGCCGAGCGACGCGGCGACCCGGTCGATGATCGATGAGGAGACGAGGGTCTTCCCCACGGCGGCATCCGCCCGCCACTCGGGTCGGTGCGTGTAGAGGTACTGGATCGCGACCGCGAGATAGTGGTTCGGGTTCATCAGGCCGCCGTCGGGCGTCACGATGCCGTGGCGGTCGGCGTCGGCGTCGTTGCCCGTGACGACCTGGAACTCGTCCTTGTGCTCGAGCACGCTCGCCATCACGTTCCTGCTCGACGGGTCCATGCGGATCTTCTCGTCCCAGTCGAGCGTCATGAACGGCCACTTCGGGTCGACCCGCGGGTTGACGACGGTGAGGTCGAGCCCGTACTTCTCGCCGATCAGCTGCCAGTAGGCGACGGATGCCCCGCCCAGCGGGTCGGCGCCGATCTTCACGCCGGCGGACTTGATCGCCTCGATGTCGATGATGTTGACCAGGTCGGCGACGTACTCCTCACGGAAGTCATAGCCCTCGACGGCGCTCGGCTCGGCCCGCTCGACGCCCTTCAGCCCATCGGCGATCAGCTCGTTGGCGCGGTTCGCGATCCAGCTCGTGGCGTCGGTGTCTGCCGGGCCGCCGTGCGGGGGGTTGTACTTGAAGCCGCCGTCGCGCGGGGGGTTGTGCGACGGGGTCACGACGATGCCGTCGGCGAGCGGGGCCTTCTCGTCTGCGCCGCGGTGTTCCTTGTTGTACTTGATGATCGCGTGGCTCACGGCCGGCGTCGGAACGAAGCCGTCGTGCGCGTCGGTGTAGACCTCGATCTGGTTGCCGACGAGCACCTCGAGGGCGGTGGTCAGTGCGGGGCCGGAGAGCACATGGGTGTCGGCGCCGATGAAGAGCGGGCCCGTGATGCCCTGCGTCTCGCGGTACTCGACGATCGCCTGCGTGCACGCGGCGATGTGGTCCTCGTTGAAGGCGGTGTCGAGCGAGCTTCCGCGGTGGCCCGAGGTGCCGAACACGACGCGTTCAGCGGGGTTCGACGCATCGGGCTTGAGCTCGTAGTAGGCCCTCACGACCGCTTCGTCGTCGATGAGATCGGATTCCTGCGCGTACGTCCCTGCACGAGAAGTCATGGTGCCCATCCTGGCAGGGCCACGCGGCACGCGGCACCCCGGTTGACCCTGTGGGGCGATGCTGTCATGAGATCGCTCCCTCCGCGCGCAACTGTGCGATGACGCCGTGTTTCGGCG
>NZ_JBLRDT010000184.1:0-4867 GCF_057512245.1 Gryllotalpicola sp. CP2-P1 | reverse complement strand
TCACCGGAATCGACGCGACGGGCGCCGCCGTGCTGCGCACCGCACTGGCCGAGCTCGCCGAGCGCGGCATCTCGGTCGACTACTGCCGGGCGCGCGCCGTGCTGCGCGTCGAGCTCGAGCACCACGGACTGCTCGCCGGAAGCCGGGTGTTCCGCACCTGCCGAGAGGCGCTCGACGAGCTGTCGTGACGCTCCCGCGCCGCGTCGCCCGATAACCTGGCCCAGGCCGCCTGTGACCTTTCTCACAGGGCACCCGAAAGGATCCCCGCGTGAATCTGCTGCAAGCGCTCCTCCTCGGAATCGTCGAGGGCATCACCGAGTTCCTGCCCGTCTCGAGCACGGGCCACCTGACGATCGTCGAGAAACTGCTCGGCCTGCAGGTGAACGACAAGGGCGTGACGGCGTTCACCGCGATCATCCAGGTGGGGGCCATCATCGCGGTGATCGTCTACTTCTGGCGCGACATCGTGCGGCTCATCGCCGCCTGGTTCCGCGGCCTCGCCAACCGCAACGCCCGCGGCGCGGACTACCGGCTCGCCTGGTTCGTCATCATCGGCACGATCCCTGTCGGCATCGTCGGGTTCCTCGGCCGCCACTTCATCTCGGGCCCGCTGCGCAACCTCTGGGTGGTGGTGATCGCGCTCGTCGTCTGGAGCGCGGTCATGTGGTTCGCCGAGCGCGTCGCACTCAAGCAGCGCAACGAGCAGAAGATGAATCTGACGGATGCCGTCTTCATCGGCATCGTGCAGTGCTTCAGCCTCGTGCCGGGCGTCTCGCGCTCGGGCGCCACCATCAGCGCCGGCCTGCTGCGCGGCCTCGACCGCGTGGCCGCGACGCGCATCTCGTTCTTCCTCTCCATCCCCGCACTGGTCGCCGCGGGCGGCTTCGAGGCCCTCACCTCGGCGAGCGACATCTCTGCGACCGTCGGGTGGGGGGCGACGGCCGTCGGCACCCTGGTGAGCCTGATCGTCGCGTACGTGTCGATCGCGTGGCTGCTGCGCCTCGTGCAGCGGCACCCCATCAGCGTCTTCATCTGGTACCGCATCGCGGTGGCGGTCGTGATCGCACTGCTGCTCGGCTTCGGCGTGATCAGCGCGACCTGACGCAGGCGCCGCCGTGTCAAGCGGCTCGCGCGCCCGGCGCGAGTTCTCTAGCGTCGAGATCGTGCCGGCCAACAGCTACCGACTCCAGCTCTCCGCAGACTTCACCCTGTTCGACGCCGCCGCGCAGATCCCGTATCTGCGCCGCCTCGGCGTCGACTGGCTCTACCTCTCGCCGCTGCTCGAGGCGGCGAGGGGGTCGGCGCACGGCTACGACGTGGTCGATCACGGGCGCGTGGATGCCGCACGCGGCGGCGCCGAGGGCCTGGAGCGCCTCGCCGAGACCGCGCACGCGGCCGGCATGGGGGTGCTCGTCGACATCGTGCCGAACCACATGGGGGTCGGCGACCCCGCGGCGAATCCGTGGTGGCGCGACGTTCTCGAGCACGGGCCCTCCTCCGAGTTCGCGGACTTCTTCGACATCGACTGGGACGCCGGCCACGGCCGGGTGAAGACCTGGCCGGACGAGGTGAACTACCGCCGCTTCTTCGCCATCAACGAGCTGGCGGCGCTGCGCGTCGAGGACCCGCGGGTGTTCGACGCCTCGCATCGCGAGATCGCGCGCTGGTTCGCGGAGGGGCTCGTCGACGGCGTCCGCGTCGATCACCCCGACGGCCTGCGCGACCCGGGCGCCTATCTCGAGCGGCTCAGCCGGGCGGTCGGCGGCGCCCCGATCTGGGTCGAGAAGATCCTCGAGGGCGACGAGCGGCTGCCGCCGTCGTGGCCGGTCGAGGGGACGACCGGCTACGACGCTCTGGGGCTCGTCGACCGGGTCTTCATCGACCCGCGCGGCGAGGCCGAGCTGACCCGCGTCGCCGACGACGCGGCCGGCGCACCGTTCGACTGGCCCGCGCTCGCCGCAGACCGGAAGCGCGAGGTGGCCCGGGGCGTGCTGCACCCCGACGTGGCGCGAATCGCGCGCGAGCTCGGTGCGGCCGTAGGCGGCGGCACGGAAGCGGCCCCGGTCGAAGAGGCCCTCGTCGAGCTGGCGGCGGCGCTGCCGGTGTACCGCACGTACCTGCCGTTCGGGCGCGAATACCTCGACGCGGCCGCGGCACAGGCATCCGCCGCCCGCCCCGAGCTCGCGCCGGCGATCGCGCGCACAGTGGCCGGCCTCACCGACCCCGGCAACCCGGGTGCCGCGCGCTTCCAGCAGACGAGCGGCATGATCATGGCGAAGGGCGTGGAGGACTCCGCCTTCTACCGCTACCCGCGGCTCACGAGCCTCAACGAGGTCGGCGGCGACCCGTCGTGGTTCGCGCTCGCCCCCGACGGGTTCCACGAGCGGCAGGCGGCGCGCGCCGCACAGCTGCCCGGCACGATGACCGCCCTCACGACCCACGACACCAAGCGCAGCGAGGACGCCCGCGCCCGCATCGCGGCCCTTTCCGAGGTGCCCGCCGAGTGGGCCGCCCTGTTCGCCGAACTGCGCGAGCTGACCGGAACCGGTCACGCGCCGATCGACGAGCTGGTCTGGCAGGCGATCATCGGCGCCTGGCCGGCGAGCGCCGAGCGGCTCGTCGACTACGCGCTGAAGGCCGCGCGAGAGGCGGGGGATGCCACGAGCTGGACGACCCCCGACGAAGAGTTCGAGGCGCGCCTCGCCGCCCTCGCACGGTCGCCGTTCGAGAACGCCCGGGTGGGGCGCATCGTGGCCGACTTCGCAGCCCGCATCGCCCCGGCCGGGTGGAGCAACGGCCTCGGCATGAAGCTGCTGCAGCTGCTCTCGCCCGGCATGCCCGACGTCTATCAGGGCACCGAGCGGTGGGATCGCTCGCTCGTCGACCCCGACAACCGCCGCCCGGTCGACTACGCGGCGAGCTCCGAGCTGCTCGCGCGGCTCGACGACGGCTGGCTGCCGCCCGTCGACGACTCCGGCGCCGCCAAGCTGCTCGTCGTCTCACGCGCCCTGCGGCTGCGCCGCGACCGACCCGAGCTGCTGCAGGGCTATGCCCCCGTCCGCGCCGACGGGCCCCGCGCCGATCACCTCATCGGCGTCGACCGCGGGGGAGCGGCGGCCCTCGCCACCCGGCTTCCCCTCGGCCTGCAGGCGGCCGGGGGCTGGGACGGCGACACCGTGGTCGAGCTGCACGGCCGCGACGAGCTGACGGGGCAGCGCTTCGACGGTCGCGTGCCTCTCGGCACGGTGTTCGCCCGGTACCCGGTCGCCCTGGTGGTGACGGCGTGAGCACCGACTTCCGCGTCTGGGCGCCCGATGCGGCATCCGTTCGGCTTCTCACTCAGCCCGGCGACGTGACCCACGCGCTCACGCGCGGCGATGACGGGTGGTGGGCGCCGGATGCCCAGGCCGCAACGCTGAGCGAGGTGCAGCGCTACGGCTTCCTCGTCGACGGCGACGGGCCGTTCCCCGACCCGCGTTCGCTCCGCCAGCCCGAGGGGGTGCACGGGCTCTCGGCGCCGTTCGACCCGGCATCCTTCACCTGGTCCGACGGCGACTGGCGCGGGCGCGAGGTGCTCGGCCACGTGATCTACGAGCTCCACCTCGGCACCTTCACGCCAGAGGGCACTCTCGACGCCGCCATCGGCCGCCTCGACCACCTCGTGCAGCTCGGCGTCGCCGCCGTCGAGCTGCTGCCGGTGAACGCCTTCAACGGCCCGCACGGCTGGGGCTACGACGGGGTGCTGTGGTTCGCGGTGCACGAGCCCTACGGCGGCCCCGAGGCCTACCAGCGCTTCGTCGACGCCTGCCATACCCGCGGCCTCGCCGTCATCCAGGACGTCGTCTACAACCACCTGGGGCCGAGCGGCAACCACCTGCCGAGGTTCGGCTCGTATCTCGGCGCGGGCAGCAACACCTGGGGCGAGGCGGTCAACCTCGACGGCCCGGGCTCCGACGAGGTGCGTCGCTACATCATCGACAACGCACGCCACTGGCTCGTCGACCTGCACGTCGACGGGCTGCGGCTCGACGCGGTGCACGCCCTGCACGACAGCCGGGCCCTGCCGCTGCTCGAGGAGCTCGCCGCCGCCGCGGCCGGCTGGGAGGCCGAGGTCGGGCGCCCGCTCACCCTCATCGCCGAGAGCGACCTGAACGACCCCAGGCTGATCCGGGCGCGCGAGCGGCACGGCTACGGGCTCGACGCCCAGTGGGACGACGACGTGCACCACGCGATCCATGCCAATCTCACGGGGGAGTCGAGCGGCTACTACGGCGACTTCGCGGATCTCGGCGCGCTCGCCAAGGTCTTCCGGGACGGGTGGTTCCACGACGGCTCGTGGTCGAGCTTCCGGCAGCGGCACCACGGCCGCCCCCTCGACCCCGAGATCGCCTTCCGCCGGCTCGTGGCCTTCGCGCAGGACCACGACCAGATCGGGAACCGCGCGGCCGGCGACCGGCTCAGCGCGCAGGTGCCAGACGAGCTGATCGCCGCGGGCGCCGCCCTGGTGCTGCTCGGGCCGTTCACGCCGATGCTGTTCATGGGGGAGGAGTGGGGCGCGCGCACCCCGTGGCAGTTCTTCACCTCGCACCCCGAGCCCGAGCTCGGTGCGGCCGTGGCCCACGGCCGTACGCGCGAGTTCGCGCAGCACGGCTGGGACCCGGTCCTCGTGCCCGACCCGCAGGACCCGGCGACGTTCACGCGCTCGAAGCTCGACTGGAGCGAGCTCGAGCGCGAGCGGCATCGACGCCTGCTCGCGTTCTTCCGCAGGCTGATCGAGCTGCGCCGGGACATCCCTGTCGACGCGCGCGCGGTCGAGGTCGATGCGGATGCCTCGCGCGGCACCTTCTCGTTCGTTCGCGGCCACGTG